>JAADIS010000088.1 GCA_013151215.1 Chlorobiota bacterium
TGCTAGCCCGTAGTACATCATCTACTTCATTGCGGCGGCTCGCAGTATTATTATACATCTTCACCTTGCGGCTTCGTATATGATGTACTACGGACTTTTTCAGCAGACCCTAAATAGGTTGACATAAAAAGTAAACTAAAATCAGGACAAGTCAGTATCAATATACCTTGAGCTCGGGATAGATTTGCATTGACATATCACATTCATTATGAAAATCCATAAAACTATCGAAAATCCATTTTTAATAAACCACAACCTTCTCGGTCTGCAGCAGCACACCTTGCTCAAAAATACTAAAAACATAAATACCCGGAGGCCAACTACTGATATCAACTTCATGCTTGGCACGGCCGGGGGCTATGGCCTCGCTGAGGATCTCATGGCCGTTGAGGTCTGTAACCTTTATCAGCCTTTCCTGCCATTTCACTATGTTTATGGAAATTGTAAGCCTGTCCCTTGCCGGGTTGGGGAATATGCTCATGGGCTTCAGCGTCTCCCAAAGGTGCTCCAGCCTTATCACCATGGTGGTGTCCAAGGGGATGGTGTCGTTTGTTATGGGGTACGGGCACATGGTATCATAAACTTGAGGCTGGGTATAAGTGCTGTCGTATTCCAGGTTGGGCTTGAATTTCCATATCTCACTCCAATTATCCGGACCTATGTTCAACTCATAATCGCTTAACACTATTTTATTGTCGTTGGTTACAAGGGTGTGGGGAGAATACCATACTGCTGAATCAGTTACAAAAGCAGAATCAATGACTGATGCATTTTCATCTAATTTGTAAAGATAATAACTTACCATATGATTTACTACTTCCAAAGAATCCTGAGAACCAACAATAATATAAAAAGTTGTATCATTTAACCAACTAATATCGTAAGCAGCACTTGCTTTAGTAGAAAGAGGTAACTCCTTAATAAAAACAGTATTTCCATTTGAGTCAACTTTATTAACTATTGCTTGATAAGGATAGAATTTCTGCCCAGATGAAAATACAGAACCCAAACTATCGGCAACTGCTCCCAGATTATAAGCAACTAAATATTCATTTATCCCCATAATATTATGCCAAATCTCATTTCCGGCTGTATCTATTTTAATTACAAGAGGCCTAATCCAAAGCATTGTGCTATCACCATCAGGATCTTGATAATAATACCAACCCGACATAACAAAATCATCATTTTTGTCAGGTATAAATTCATTTATCATCTCCCCACCTCCCGGCCATGGGTCATAATCGGCATAATACTTTTTCCACAGGGTATTTCCGTTTGAATCCAACTTGAAAACCCAAATTCTTTTGTTAGGGTCAACATCCATCTCCCATTGGTTAATTTCAAAATAGAAACTGCCATCTTCTATTTCATATATATTAAGAGACTCTTGGTCTTCATCGCTACTAAAAATTCTTTGCCATTCCATTTCGCCACAGGCATTAAGTTTTATAACAAATACATCAGTTCCCAGACCTGTTCCGACTCTTCTTACCCAGCCAACCACGACATAACCGCCATCCATTGTTTGCGTAACATTCGTAGTTGTTGACCAAGCCGGCGGAGGTACAATACCAATCAGTTTTTCCCACAAATCATTTCCGTTCACATCAAGTTTTTTAACTATACCGTAACCATGAGATTCATTGTCAAAGTTATTTGCTTTAGTGCCACTTAATAATATTCCATCATCAAACTCTGAGTTGGATGTATTATAAAGACGATAACCAATAAACTCTTTTGGAAAATCAATAGTTTGAGCATACATTAGTTCTCCAAGTAAAACAAATAAAATTATTATTGCATTTTTCATTTTGTACATATTAAAAACAGGCATCACAAAATATTTTGCGATACCTGTTATAAATTAATTATTATCTTATAACACTAAGTTTTTTACTTTGAATAAGATTTGATCCTGAGTATAAGCCAACAATATAAATGCCTGAACCCAAATCAATCGTACTTATAACAATTTCATCTTTTTCTTTTTTCAACTTAATTGATATTTTATTAATTCCATTAACGGAAGCAATTGATATCGAGCCATTTGTTGAACTATCGGGCAACTTATATTCCATAATAAAATAATCACCTGCAGGATTTGGTTTTAATTTCAAAAAAGACCGACCTTCCGTTTCAATTGATACGGCATTATCGTCACGTCCAACTCTAGCAGATTTCAACAAAGAAGTATCTGCTTGGTAGTGGGGCAGGCCTATATTACCAAGACCTTCACGCTCAAGGTTAATTTCAGCCATAACAACCGGAATGCCATTGCCACTGTTATAAATTGAATTAAACCCTGAAATGGAAACACTATCAGGAGAAGTTAAGCCTAACCTTATTATACGCTTCTTTACGGCAAAATAATCGGCATACGACTGGCGTTCGTTTTCCTGTTCATCACTTAGGTTGAAGTTAGTTAAAACATTACTTAAAACACTATCTGCCGAAATCGTATCCTTATTGGAAAGATAAAGAAGGGCTTTTCTATATTTATTGTTTAAATCGCCCATCATGTCGTATAAAACCAACAAGCTATCGGTAAAGTCAACAATATTGGTGTCGGCTCTGTAAATCCGTTTTAAACTGTTAAATGCCATTTGTTCTTTTAATTTAAAGCCGGCATATTCTGATAGAGTAATTTCCAGTTCCACTATGGTATCTCGACCCTCATCAATTTCATTACGCATATAGTCGGGCATAACATTAGTTTTACTGTCGAGTGCTGATTGTACTATATCAGATTTTGCGGCCTGGGGGTTCTCAACCAGCACATCCCTTAGCATTGCATTTAGAAGTGTTGATTCGTTCTCAATGGCCGATACCATTACACTGTCGCTGAGGTTGGGGGAATTTGTAAGTAGCATATCTCTCATTTTTATAAATTATTTTGCATGATTCATTCTAAACAACTAATAAACCACAACTTTCTCCGTTTGCAGCAGCTCTCCTTTTTCGTATAATGCAAAAATATATATTCCCGGTTTCCAGCCACTTATATCGATATTATGCTTGGCGCGGCCGGGGGCGATGGTTTCGCTGAGGATCTCATGGCCGTTGAGGCCGCTAACCTTTATCAGCCTTTCCTGCCATTTTACAATGTTTATGCTAATGTTCAGCATATCCCTTGCGGGATTAGGGAAAATACTCATCGGTTT
>JAADIS010000023.1 GCA_013151215.1 Chlorobiota bacterium
TTTTGGAACAAGGCCGGAAGCCATCAAAATGGCTCCTGTTGTACAAGAATTTAAAAAATATCAGGATGTTTTTTTAGTGAAAGTTTGTGTTACAGCCCAACACCGTGGAATGCTTGACCAGGTTTTAGAAATTTTTAAAATTAATCCCGAATATGACTTGAACCTCATGAAGCCTAATCAGGATCTTTATGATATTACTAGTAGAGCTTTACTAAAGTTAAGGGCTGTTTTGAATGATTTCAAACCAAATGTTGTATTAGTTCATGGAGACACAACTACTTCTGCAACAGCATCACTTGCTGCATTTTATAAACAAATTCCAGTTGGGCATGTGGAAGCAGGGCTTCGAACAGGAAATATATACTCGCCGTGGCCAGAAGAGGTAAATCGGAAAATTACAGGGGCAATAGCTACATTCCACTTTGCTCCTACTCAAACTTCAAAAAATAATCTGATTAAAGAAAATATTGATCCCTCCCAAATTGCAATCACAGGAAATACAGTGATTGATGCACTCTTTTTAGCATCAAAAAAAATAAAAGAAAACCCCTATTTACAAAAAGAAATTAGCACAATTTTGAGGAAAGAGCTTGGAGAAAATTTTCAAGAAATACTTGAATCCCGATACTTTTTGGTAACAGGTCACCGTAGGGAAAATTTTGGAGACGGAATTATTAATATTTGCCAAGCTTTAAAACAAATTGCGATGAAGTTCCCTAAAGTATCTATTATTTATCCAGTTCATTTAAATCCTAATGTGTACAAACCGGTTTTTAAACTTTTATCGGATTTAGATAATGTTCATTTAATAAACCCTTTATCATACTTGCCTTTTGTCTTTCTATTAGAAAAATCATATATTGTCCTTACCGATAGCGGAGGTCTTCAGGAAGAGGCACCAAGCTTTGGCAAACCTGTTTTGGTGATGCGAGATACTACAGAAAGACCTGAAGCGATTAATGCCGGTACAGTAAAGTTGGTGGGAACTGATAAAAATAAAATTTTTGCCGAGGCTTCCAGATTATTAAATGATCAAAATTATTATCTTTCTATGGCAAAAACTCATAACCCTTACGGAGATGGTTCCGCAGCAAAAAAAATTGTATCTTTTCTTAAAAAAGAATTTCAATGATAGATCTCGGTTTAAGCGAAGTGTTAAATTTATTCCGCAAAACATTTTTGCACAAAAAGGCTGGTAATTGAAACCCAATGAGGTTATTTCTATAGTACCTTTCGGACTTTCTAAAAAAAATCACAAACTCCAATAACTCATTTCCTTCAGTTCCCTTCGATAAACCCCTTTTATATCTATAAAAACCCCATTAGAATTAAGTGCCTTTTGGATATCGGCTTCTGAATAATTCAGGTACTCTTCATGGGCTACGGCTAAAATTATTACATCATATACTTCTTTTCTACCATTATCGAACGGATTGCTGCTTAAATAGTAGCCGTGTGTGTTTTCAACGTCTTCATGGCCAGCCAAAGGGTCGGCAAGTGTTACATCAACACCGAAATCCTCCAGCTCTTTAGCAATGTCGAATACTTTCGAGTTTCGGATATCCGAAACATTTTCCTTAAAGGTAACACCTAAAATAAGAGCTTTCGCCCCCGGAAGGGTAACTCCGTTTTTAAGCATCTGCTTCACTACCTGCTTGCCAATATACCCCCCCATCGAATCGTTTACAAACCTCCCGGAATTAATGACCTGTGGATGGTATTTCAACTCTTTGGCTTTATGTGCCAGGTAATACGGGTCAACACCAATACAATGCCCGCCAACCAAACCCGGGTAAAAATCCAGGAAATTCCACTTTGTGCCGGCTGCTTCCAGTACATCATACGTATTAATCCCGATCCTTCCAAAAATAATGGAAAGTTCATTCATCAGGGCAATGTTTACATCGCGCTGGGTATTTTCGATGATCTTGGCAGCCTCTGCTACTTTAATAGATGGTGCCTGATGGATTTCAGCATCAACTACTAACTTGTAGGCCCTGGACACTTCTTGTAAGCTTTCTTCATCGCAGGCAGATACAATTTTGGTGGTATTTGAAAGGGTATGTACCTTATCGCCCGGGTTAATTCGCTCAGGAGAGTATCCGACCTTAAAATCATTGCCAACTTTCAACCCTGATATTTTTTCAAGGATGGGGATACAAATATCCTCGGTAACACCGGGATACACCGTTGACTCAAAAACTACAAAACTTCCTGCTTTAATATAGGCAGCTACTGTTTTGGTAGCTTCTTTCAGGATTGAAAGGTCCGGGTTATTATGCCTGTCTATTGGAGTTGGTACGGTTATAATAAAAAATTCTGCATTGCGTAAGATTTCTTTATCATCCGTGAATTCAATTGTCAATCCTTGCAGCTCACTGCTTTCAAGTTCCCCGTTTGGGTCGATCCCTTCTTTGAGTGATTTTAATTTGCCTTTATTTATATCAAAACCTATTACATCTGCCTTTTTAGCAAATGCTACGGCAAGTGGGAGGCCTACGTACCCCAATCCAATTATGGCAATTTTACCTTGCCTGGTGATTATTCGTTCGTAAATATTCATGCTTTGGCACTGAGGCGCTAAGTTAATTCCCAAATCTTCCTCTGCGTCTCCGCGGTGAACCTTTTTGTCTCTCTGCGTCTTCGCGGCTCTGCGGTGGCTTTTTTATGTTTTTCCCTGCGTCTTCGCGACTCCGCGGTTAAATTCTTTTTTACGGTTTCACATTTTAAAAATTATTCACAAACCGTTTAAATCCCTGCTTCAATAACGGGACGTTAAAGTTAATTAAGAAACCCAACTTTTTATCTGTTAGTTTCAGGTATGAGATTATCTGAGCTTCATGAACCAGTAAAATAATATCAACTGCCTTAAGCTCAAGAATTATTTCTTTTGCAACTAATAAATCTATTCGGAAATCTTTATTTAGGTCTTCTCCTTTATAAAACAGAGGTATAGGAACCTGGTGTTCAATGAAAATCCCTCTTAATTGGAGTTCCCTTAATAAACAGAGCTCATATACTGATTCCAATAATCCTGGCCCCATTTCTTTATGTACAGTAATTGCTGCGTCAAGAATTTGTTGCGAGAATTGGTTATACTGTTTTTTGTCCATAACTACTAAGTTTAAGAGTTAAGTTGTACTACATGTTTTTTCACCGCAAAGGCACTGAGGCGCAGAGTTGATTCCCAAATCTTCCTCTGCGTCTTCGCAACTCCGCGGTGTTTTTTTGTTTTTCCTTTGCGCCTTAGCGACTCTGCGGTAACCTTTTATATTTTTCTCGTAAATCCTTTTAATGGCATTCCCCGCTCTCAAACCTTCGGAGCAGGGTCAAACTACCGCACACCATGAATTATTTCAGATGGTTA
>JAADIS010000032.1 GCA_013151215.1 Chlorobiota bacterium
CCATGCCGATAACAGAGAACTTACCGAATGTCTTATTGAAATTCAGCATGATGTCTGTATTTGTCTCCAGATAATTTTTCCTGTAGTTTGTAAAATCAGATAAATCCAAGCTACCAACTGCAATTCTTTCATTTTGCTCAGTAGCATAGCTATCCAGTCCAAATCGCGCTGTTGCGTTCAAATAATCAGTGAATTCCCATTTGGCACTTGCATAACCAAATACCCTGTTGCGCTCATCGTCCTGATAGTTCTTGCGACGCACCCAATAAGGATTGTCGAAATATGCTGGCTTAAGGTGATCGACACCTTCCATTACGCGGTTGCCGTCAGAATCAAATGTGCCCCAATAGCGTGAGTTCCATGAAAGCTGGGTTCCGTCGCCGCGAAGGTAGTTGTCATCGAGTTTCTTAAGGTCAACATTCCTCTCGAACCATTGTCCGAACGACTGCATCGGGTTGCTTCCGTCATAACCGGTACCTGCACGACCTTGTGCCTTGGTATTGTTATATGTGAAATTGGCCATTACGGAAATCTTCTTGGTAATATTATAGCTACCGGCGAAGTTTATGATATTCTTCTTGATCCAAGAGTTCACCAACATTCCTTTTTCATCGAGGTTGGTATATGACAAACGGAAAGTTCCATTTTCATTTGCACCGTCGATTGAAACGTTGTTAGTCCATTTAACTCCTGTGTTAAAGAAATAATCAAGTCCGTTCGCACCAGCTACCCAAGGACGCTCCTGACCGAATTCCGGACGGGTTGGGTCGATGTTTGTCCACTGGATCACTCCAAGGTCAGGATTGAACTTTTCTCCCCAGGAAGCATCTTCCGAAGAAGTTGTTATAAGGTGCATAACGCCGTCGTTATTGAAATCGCCGAAGAAGAAGTTTCCTGCTTCCACACCATGGGCAGCATTGAAATCATCGTCGAAGTTCTCATAAAACGGGCCATAGCCGGCACCATAAGTATTCTGCCACTGAGGGGCAGTTGACATATCAGCACTGGTGAATGTAACACCTGAGTTGATAGTAACCCCAAGTCTTTTCTGTCCTGCTTCGGTTGTTTTTCCTTTTTTTGTTGTGATTAACACAACACCATTGGCTGCACGCGAACCATAAAGCGCTGATGCGGCAGCACCTTTAAGGATACTTACAGACTCGATGTCGTCAGGGTTGATGTCCATGGCTGTGTTACCATAGTCATAACCACCCCAACCATTTTGGTTTGTACTGGTATTACTATTGTCGATAGGAACACCATCAATAACAAACAAAGCCTGGTTGTTCTGAGTCAAGGAAGCCGTACCTCTGATAAGGATGTTCGCCGAACCTCCCATCGTTGCAGACTGCTTGATGTCAACACCGGCTGCTTTACCCGACAATGAGTTAACGACGTTTGTTGACCTAATGCGGTTTACAGCGTCGCCATCAAGTTCCTGAACAGCATAACCCAGCGATTTTTTCTCGCGGGATATACCAAGTGCAGTAACAACCACTTCATCCATCAGCGTTGATTCCGTTTCCAATACTACATCGATAGTGTTGCTATTGCCGAGCTCTATCTCAACAGTAGTCATACCAACGAAGGAGAAAACCAAAACCTCTGCTGAAGGTTCTACGTTTAAGGTGTACAGCCCGTCGAGGTCGGTGGTTGTTCCTTGTGTTGTGCCTTTTACGACAACTGTTGCACCGGGAATTCCCATACCATCGTCACCACTGGTAACCTTACCACTAATTGTCCTTGTTTGTGCGTTGGCCATATTTGCTCCAACGAAAAACAAAAACGATAGTAAAATTGTAATTTTTCTCATAATGATAATTTTTGGTTAATGAATTACTAATTTTAATTTACATTTTAATATTATGATATTTTAAGAAATTTTTTACAAACTTAACAATAATATAATAAGTATGTCAACAAAAGTTAATTTTTAACCTTCAAACATACTTTTTTATAACAATACGTCTTGATTTTTATGTTTAATGAATCCCAAACTTTAAATTTCTACCAAAAAAGGATGCAATTTATAACAAAATCCTGTGCTGGCAAGCAATTATCGCATTTTTTTTGCGCTAAAACCCATAATTAACAAAATAATAAGAAAAACAACTAAGTTCAAATAGTCGAGGCGGCTGTAATAAAGATAGTTTAAGCCAAGGAGCAGCGTCAGGGCAAAAACAATAATGATGGCACCCGGCTTCGACAGCTTAAGTAGCAGTACAGCACCAACTATTAAAAGAACAAATAGTAAATACTCTAGAATCACATAAGTGCTTATGCTTATGAATGGATTTACAACGACACTGATGTTCCCGCTCAGCAAATCGTAGTTGAAAAACAGCAGGTAGGAATAAAAAACTATCGCCAATGCAGAACTTAGTATTATGAAGAACGAAGTGGCCTTTATAATATAAGGTGTGCTTTGTGAATTTTTATCAACAATAATCTTGCCTTTAGATTCTTCCAACCGATCTCAAATTTTTAAAGTATAAAAGTATAAAAACTAATGAAAGCAGGATGTCCATTATCGGAAAGGGAATTCCGGGAAGATAAACTTCAGGAATCAATATCAAAATAATTTGAGAAATGGCGTAAATGTGAAACCCTGTCGAATTCAGCTTCCACATCAAGAGAACGCCTATAATGGAGGTGGCGTTTGCTATGAGCTGCCATAAAAAAAAGTTGGGGCTAACATCCCTCAAAAAATCCAAAGTTATATTGCCATCAAGGAATTGCTGAAAAAACCCACCTTCGACCAATGTAACTATCTGATCCTGAAAAGCATAAAAATAGAGGTTCCCAAGTATGGAGAAGCCGCCGGCAATAAAGCTCAAGATACATAACAGCGTAAGTTGTGCCGGTCGCTGGAGATCTTCTTTTATATCGTTTTTATCGTTCATTATCTTTATGTTTTAGGGGTTTGGGGCTAAGGAGTTATTTGTTTTATTCAAAACATCCGGCATCCGGTAAGCAGCAGTTCCTTCCTTAACCCATGCCTCCTATTTCTTTTTCCACTTCATCCAATATCTCGCATGATTTCACCAACTCCTTCATAGTGTTGTGATCCTTATAAAGAGGCCTGTCCGTTTCCAGGAACTCCACATGTTTTCTAACAACCTCATGGGCCTTTTTAGTTCCTTTGCCAAAATTATAATCCCTGAAATCAAGTGCCTGCGCAGCTGCCATGAACTCTATCCCAAGGATTCCATAAGCATTGTCCAGAATCTGGAAATTTTTAATGGCCGTATTCATTCCCATAGAAACAAAGTCCTCCTGGTCGGCAGCGGCCGGTATCGACTGTATTGATGCCGGGGCTGACAAGATCCGCTGCTCGACGATCTGCATATCAGCAGTATATTGGCTTAACATCAAGCCGGAGAACATTCCCGCGCCCTTTGTTAAAAAGGCTGGCAAGCCAACGCTCAAGGCCGGATTGTTCAACCTGTTCAAACGGCGTTCCGAGAGAACGCTGACCATTGTAATCGCAATTCCGGCCATATCCATTGGCAACGAAACAGGCGTTCCCTGGAAATTTGCCCCCGAAAGGGCTATGTCCTCGTCAGGGAAAAAGATGGGGTTATCACCAACACCGTTCAGCTCGATCTCTACCTGTGATCTTGCATAGGCGAGCGCATCACGCGCTGCACCAACAACTTGTGGCGTCGAGCGCATGGAATACGCATCCTGGACTTTATGTGCAACTTTTCCTTCCTTCAAATCGCCGCCACTTACCATTTTAGCAATTGCCCTGGCACTTTCCACAGCACCTTTAAAGCCCCTTACCTCATGCAAGCGGGATGTATAAGGCCCCATATTTGCCTTTAAGGCTTCCAACGACATGGCGGCGGCGATCTCGGACTGCTTCAGCCAGTTGCTGGCGTCGTTGATAAAAATGGCGCTCATGGCCGTAAGGACGTTCGAGCCGTTAATAGTCCCCAGGCCATCCCTGGCCATTAAGCCCGGTACGGTAATGCCTGCTTTTTCCATGGCATCCTTTCCTTCAAGCAAATCGCCTTTATAAAAGGCTTTCCCCTCGCCCATCAGCAAAAGTGCGATTTGCGACATGGGAGCCAAATCACCCGATGCCCCAACAGAGCCTTTCTGGCACACAAACGGTGTTACACCCTTATTCAGCATTTCAACCAAGGTCAGCGTAATTTCCTGACGAATGCCCGAGTTTCCATGTGCATGGACGTTAATCCTGCCAAGCATGGCCCCGCGAACATATTCCTCCGACATGGCATCGCCCATGCCTGCGGCATGATTGTATATGAGGTATTTCTGGAATTCCTTCACCTGATCATCGTTTAAAACCACTTCCGAGAACTCTCCTATTCCGGTGTTGACACCATACATAATCTCATGAGCATCAATTTTTTTCTCCAACATGGCCCTGCATTTCTTAATGCGTTCCAATGCTTCCGGGTGAAGTTCGACTTTCTCTCTCTGGCGGGCAACTTTTACTACATCTTCTACAGTTAATCCGCTACCTTTTATAATCAATGTCATTCTGTTAACCTTTGGTTTGTAAATTAAGCAGCGAAATTATTAAAATCTGTTAAATAAAAAGGCTTAAAAAATTTATGTTGTTGTAAAATTCCTATTTTCGCTATTTAATTTTCTTGCAGGAAATCTCAATAAAATGAAGAATTATAAAAACCTCAACAATCTCATCGGATGGATTGTGTTCGGCATTGCCACTATCACTTATTTATTAACCTTGGAACCAACTGCCAGCTGGTGGGATTGCGGGGAGTATATAGCTACAGCCTATAAACTTCAGGTGGGCCACCCCCCGGGAGCCCCGCTGTTTCAATTGTTGGGTCGCTTTTTCTCGATGTTCGCCATTGGCGACGCATCGAATACGGCTATGATGGTCAATGTAATGTCTGCATTATCAAGTAGCTTTACTATTTTATTCCTTTTCTGGTCCATAACCATGCTGGCAAAAAAATTATTTGTCCATTCTGCCGACGGAGAAATTTCCGTGGCTGACGGATGGGCAATATTAGGTGCCGGTATCGTGGGTTCGCTTGCTTATACATTCTCTGATTCATTTTGGTTTTCCGCCGTTGAAGGCGAAGTATATGCCATGTCCTCATTTCTGACCGCCGTGGTTTTTTGGGCCATTCTCCGATGGGAAGAGGTTGCTGACAAACGATCGGGCTTTAGGTGGATATTGCTGATAGCATATATCATCGGATTGTCTATCGGGGTTCACTTATTGAATTTATTGGCTATTCCGGCAATAGTTTATGTCTATTATTTCAAGAAATATAAATTTACCAACAAAGGTTTTATCACAGCGGGCATAATCTCGATAATCCTCCTTTCGATAGTTATGTTTATCATAATTCCTTGGACGGTTGCTCTTTCGGGTAAGGTTGAGTATTTCTTTGTGAACGGCATAGGCCTTCCATTTAATTCGGGAACGATATTCTTTTTTGCAGCCCTCATTGCACTGATAGTTTTTGGTTTACGATATACGCGCAAAAACGGAAAAGTGATACTTAACACTTCGATTTTAGCGTTTACTTTTATATTGATTGGTTACTCTTCTTTTGCCATTTTAGTGATTCGGGCCAATGCCAACACACCTATCAACGAAAACGATCCCAAGGATGCACTTAGCCTTCTTTCGTATCTGAACCGGGAACAATACGGTTCATGGCCCTTGGTTTACGGACAATATTACAATGCACCCGCTATCGATTCGAAAGACGGGTCCCCAATCTATATGAAAGATAAAAAAAAGGGTAAATATGTTATAAAGGATGACCGTAAGGGAACTAAACCTGTTTATGACCCTCGTTTTACCGGTTTTTTCCCCCGTATGTGGAGCAACCAAAAGCCGTCGCATATTTCACTATATAAAAAATATGGTGGTGATAAAGGTAAGCCTATAAAAGTTGACAAAGGCGATGGTACCAGCGAGATAAGATATAGACCTACCTTTGGCGAGAATTTAACTTTCTTTTTTACCTACCAACTCGACCATCTGTATTTCCGCTATTTTCTTTGGAATTTTGTCGGACGGCAAAATAATATCGAGAGCCAGGGAGAAATACAAAACGGTAACTGGATCAGCGGTATCAACTTTTTGGACAGGATGCGACTTGGCGACCAAACAAACTTGCCTCCCAGCATGAAAAACCCTGCCCACACGAAATTTTATTTCCTTCCTTTGTTGCTCGGTATTCTCGGACTGGCATTTCATCTTAAGAAAAGCAAAAAGGACAGTTGGGTAGTATTCCTGTTGTTTTTCATGACGGGTATAGCTATTGTGATATATCTGAACCAAACGCCTATGCAACCCCGGGAGAGGGATTATGCCTATGCCGGGTCTTTCTATGCCTTTTCAATCTGGATAGGCCTGGGAGTCCTTGCCCTATTCGACATTTTCAGGAAATTTATGGGAAATACCAAAATAACCGCTATTACGGTTACTGCCTTGAGCGTTCTGCTGGTCCCTACCATAATGGCTTCCCAAGGTTGGGAAAGTCATGACCGCTCCGGAAAATATGCAGCCCCCGACTTTGCTAAAATGTATCTGGCCTCTTGCGCCCCTAATGCGATATTGTTCACAAACGGCGACAACGACACTTTCCCCCTATGGTATGTTCAGGAAGTTGAAGGATTCAGGACTGACGTAAGAGTTGTTAACTATATGCTTTCGTCAGGCGACTGGTATGTAAACCAGATGGGCAAAAAAGTTTACGATTCCGACAAATTACCACTAAGCATCCCTCCTGAGTTTTATTTAAAAGGAGATCAGAACTACTTGCCCGTATTCGCAAGGGTTGAAGATAGATTCGACGTTCGCGATGCCGTTGACTTTGTGAAAAATGAGGACAAGCGAACAAAAGTTCCGTTGCAAAACGGCCAATGGGTAAATTATATGCCCGTAAAAAAACTGAAACTAATAGTTGATGCGGAGCAAGCCGTAAAATCAGGAACCGTGGCGCCCGAAGATGCGGACAAGATAGTGGACGAGATAGATTGGGACATAAAACAAAGCGGTATGTACAGAAACGACCTCATGCTCCTGGACCTTATTGCCACAAACAACTGGCAGAGACCGATATATTTTGCTAATCCCAATTCAAGCTCAAAGATTTTCGGTGTTGATAAATATTTGCACCTCGAAGGCGTTGCATATCGTTTGAGGCCTACGCCAGCACCATCGTATCGCAAAGGAATGGGTGGTGTTGACGCCGATAAAACTTATGCTGCGCTCATGAACGAAAATGCCAGATGGGGAAGACTTAATCAGGACGATGTTGTTGTTGACCGCGAAAGCGACAGGAATGTGATGATGACTAAACAAAACTATATGCGATTGGCCGAGGCACTGCTCACCGAGAACAAAAAGGATTCGGCTATAAGGGTTTTGGACAAAGCACAGGAGTTTTTCCCCAACGAGAAGTTTCCTTTTGACTATTTTATGATTACATGGACAGATATTTATTATAGGGCAGGCGCCACCGACAAAGGCAATGAACTTACTCAAAAAATATTTGACCGCTATTCGGAAGACCTTTATTATTATGACGGGTTGGACCAGAAATTTAAAAATGCTTATCAAAACGAAATAAAAATGGCTCTTACCGGTTTGCAGGGCATGGGTCAGATAACCCGCGAGTACAAGCAGGAGGATCTAGCCAATAAAATAGATAGTGTATTCTATGAACAGATAAAAAACCTGAATATCCGATAATACCTGCTATTTCAGGATAGTATTTTAGTGAGGCTTTGCCTCCCTTATTTTATACGGTATTTACGCCTTCGATTTCCTTGCACGGTACAATAAATAAAGTCCGGCCAAAACAAACGGGATGCTCAATAACTGTCCCATGTTCAAAATCATGTTTTCCTCAAAACCAACTTGCGGCACTTTAATAAACTCTATTAAGAACCTAACGCTGAACAAAAGGCTTAAAAAATACCCGAAAATTTCACCGTCAGTAGTTTTACCCTTTGATTTCCAATAAGTTCTATAAAGAAATATAAATATCAGCAAATATGACAAAGCCTCGTAAATCTGAGTGGGGTGCCTAGGGTCGATGGCAAGTGCCGGGTCATAATACCTTGTGAAGATAAAACCCCATGGCAAAGTGGTTACGTCACCAAATATCTCTGAGTTCATCAGGTTGCCTGTCCTGATAAAGAAGCCTGCCAGGGCAACCACTATAACAATACGGTCGAGCACCCATAAATAAGGCTTTTTATTTGCCTTAGCGAAGAAAAACAGGCCGAGAAGTATTCCGACAGCCGCTCCGTGGCTTGCCAGCCCACCTTCCCATACTTTTAATATCTCGATTGGGTTTGATAAATAATATCCCGGCTCATAAAACAAACAATGACCTAAACGGGCCCCTACAATGGTGAATATCAACATATAGGTTGAAAGCTGGTCGAGAACCTTCTCGCTTATGTTTTCGTTGTCGAATATTTTTTTCATGATGATATAACCAAAAACAAACGACATGGCAAATAATAGCCCATACCACCTTACTGATAGTCCGCCAACAAGAAACCAATCAGCAGGAAGGGTGAATATTTCAGGAGTTACGTCCCAGGTAATAAAACTTAATATCATTATCAATAAATTTTAAAAAGCAAAAGTAAGGAAATTGTGTGCATAAATAAAAAATGCCAAAAAGCATTTGCAAAAGGGTTTGCTTTAATTTCAAAATGAAATCCGGATAAGGGGAGGCAAACCTCTGACGGCAGCCTTAGCTTGAGCCTCTTACGATTAATTCCGTCTTGAGCTTCAGTCTGATAGGTTCATAGTCATAGGTGCCTTCCTTGATTCTTTTCAGGAGCAGTTCGGCCGACTTTTTACCAAGGTTATATCCAAATTGATCAACGCTCGTGAGTTCCGGCTCACTAATAGTCGAGCTTCTGCTATTCTCGAACCCAACTACTTTTAAGTCTTCAGGAACTCTGATCCCCAAGTGTTTGGCTACTTTCATCACGCCTATGGCAGTAAGGTCGTTTACGGCAAAAATGCCATCGGGCCTATCTTGTTTCTTAAGTACGCTTCTTGATATTTTCATGGCCGAATCAATGGTGTCGCAGGCATAAACAAGATCTCTGTTAAACGTCAAGCCGTTTTTCTCAAGGGCATCCTTATAGCCTTCAAATCTGTTTTTCCCTATTAGCATGTGCTGTGGCGACGAATATATAGCAATACGTCGGCAACCTCTTGATATTAGATGATTTACTGCGCTGAACGCTCCCGAATAGTCGTCAACGACAACACCGTCGGCATGGAAATCCTCGATTACCCTGTCGAAAAAAACCATAGGGATCTCGTAGTCAACCATTTGCTGAAAATGCGAATAATCCTGCGTTTCCTTTGAAAACGAAACCAAAACACCATCAACTCGGTTGGCTATAAGCGTTTGTGTATTAAGTACTTCACGCATATAAGATTCGTTGGATTGAACCACCAAAACATTATAATTGTTCTCGTAAGCAACTTCCTCGATCCCATTTATTATTTTTGAAAAGAAGTGGTGTTCGACTTCGGGAACAATTAAACCAATTGTATTTGTTTTACTATGTTTTAAATTAAGCGCAATAAGGTTTGGTTTATAGCCAAGAAGTTTTGCAAGTTCTTTTACTGCCTGTCTGGTTTTCAAACTAATATCCGGATGGTCTTTAAGTGCCCTGGAAACTGTGGAAACACTTATCCCTAGTTTTTCGGCTATATCTTTTATGGTTACCTGACGCTTCATTTTTTATTCTGAAATATGGATGATCTTACAGTTTACGAAAATAAGCTTTTTTAACTTAAGTTTACAGTTGCAACATTTTTTAAGATTTAACCGTATTAAATTATACTAATTTTTACGTTTCTTTTAAACTTGAAACTGAAAACCGGTACAATTTGGTCGTGTTGCGACCTGCAATTAATTCAACACAAAACTCCTCATAAATAAGAATGCGAATATTGTTTAACCGCTAAAACACTCTTGAAATTGTTTTCAGTTTATCAAAAGTTTTTTGGAAATCATATTTCCTCCAATCTCAATATTCAGAATGTAAAGTCCTTTATTATAATACTTTGTGTCGAGAGAAAAATTGTTTTCCCTAGTAAGAAACTTTTTTAATACTTTTCCCTGCATATCATAAAGCTTAATTGAGGCCTCAAAATTTCCCTCATTTGCAATATCGATGTTTACATTCCCGGAAGCAGGGTTTGGATAAATATTAATATTGTTGCCAGAATGATCTTCCAAGTTGTTGACACCAACAAATTCCGGTATCTGAAGACGCTTGGTCGTATAAATATGATATTCTCCTGCTTGAAGGCCGATGTTCTCGCTTGTATTGGTTATGATCAGCGAATCGCCGCTGAAATAGTCGTACCACGTTCCGGCAGTTTGAAAACTTGGATTTACATAGCCTTCCTTTACATCAAAGTTTCCAATTATAGTAACATCCATATCATCATTATTAAGATGCATGCTCTTGGCTGCTCCGTTTACGGTCAAAGTAAAATCGCTCGTTGAGAATGCCGCTTGATTTTCTTTAAGGTCGATAAGTGCTTGATAAACATAAAATAAGCGCCTTCTGTTCAGATCATTATAATAAGCCCATTTTACCGGTTTTGGTGATAAACGGCAATTGTCGTTAATAGTTCCGTCCTCGCAAGTATTAATTGAATAATCATATCCAAGTTCACCGAACTGCCAAATCATTTTCGGGCCGGGAACAGTAATAAAGAAGGCTGCTGCCATCTCATTTCTTCTTAAAGCAGTATTGAGCTGAGTGATATCGTAATCCACTCCATTTGAATTTCCATATTGTAGATTTTTATACATAAGCCTTTCCTCGTCGTGGCTTTCCATATAACCAACAAGGTTCGGCTCGCTAAAACCCCTTGATTTATAGGATATTCCTGAAAAATTGGAATTGTTGACATAGCCCATTGTTGCTTCGTTATAATTATAGTTCATATTTCCCCAGAGCATGATCCCATGATTGGCCAGCACTTTTTCTTCGGTATTAACCGATAGATGCTCCATGATAACATATGCATCCTGTTTGGTTTCCCAGATACGGTCGCTCATGCGCTCGAGAATACTGATGCGTGCTGCATCGTAATTCCAGCCATCGCCCGGCGTGTTTGTAAATCCCTTTGTGAAGTCGAAACGGAAACCATCAATCTTGTATTCCTGTATCCAATATTTGTTCACCCTATCAACAAAATCCTTGGTGTCCTGGCTTTCATGGTTGAAATCGTTGCCCCAGGCAAAAACCGGGTTGGGAGACACGGTATTGAACCAGGGGTTGTTTGCTGCGGGGCGGTTGTTTTCCGAATCCCAATACATCATTACCATCGGGTTTGTGCCATAAGCATGGTTTAAAACCAAGTCCATAATAACCGCTATACCCCTTGAATGAGCTTCATCAATAAATTGCTTAAAAGTATTTTTCGGGCCGTAGTATTTATCAACGGCAAAATAATAATTCGGGTTATAACCCCATGAATTATTTCCCTCGAACTCATTAACGGGCATCAGTTCAATGGCATTTACACCCAGCCTGTCGAGATAGTTGAGCGTATCTATCAAATCCTCATAAGTCCTACCGCTCGTAAAGTCGCGCATCAGCAATTCGTAAACAACGAGTTTTTCCTTATCAGGAGACTGGAAATCATTTATTTGCCAATTATAAGGGGTTTGAGCCGTTTGAAACACGGTGGCAATACCGGAGGTTTTTCCTTCCGGATACGAAATCAAGCCGGGATAATTGGATGAAGGAATATATTTATCGTTCCACGGGTCGCTGACTTTATCGGCATAAGAATCGCCTACCCTGATGGAACCGTCGATAAAATACTGATAAATATATTCTTTTCCGGCCTCAAGGTTGTTTAACTGTATCCAATAACGATTTCCGTCAGAGGATCGTTTCATATAGTTGTCGTCGTTAACCTGCCAATCGGAGAAATCCCCAATGGCGAAAACATAATCTTTTTCCGGAGCGTAAATGCATAGTATGACGGTATTGTCATCAATATAATTTATACCGTCGACAACTCCTTCCGGTACGTCTTCAATAGTGATCTCCGGGCGGGTATAATATGAAAAAGAATCGGCCACCATCATCTCTCCGCTCTTTGCCACTGCCTTAAACCAATTAGTTCCATTTTCACCAACGTTTAAATCATACTGAAAAACACTTCCTGTATCGGCATAAACCAGATTATCATTGTTAAACAAGAATGTGGAGTCGGCATCGCTGGAAGAACCTTCAATATAGATGTTGTCGTTTAACTGAACAATTAAGGGGGAAGTTTCGGGGAGAGTTATTTGGATTGCCAGTCCCCCCTCCGACAGGTCGTAAAAAATATCGCCTCCTGACTCTGTTTTCCCTGTCAAACTTCCATCAGACGAGCGAAAAACAAATGCAAGCTGCAGAATAATTTCCCCGGAAGGAACTCCATAATAGTCTCTTATCGACGGGTCGATGGTAAGTTCCCAAAGATCGTTGCCGAGACTTGTCATTTTGCAGGACGGGATATTCTCGTTCCATCCGGCTTTTACGTATTTCCAGTCGGTGCCAGAGGTGGAGTTGTTTGTTATTACACCCGTATGTGCATAAACGCTACCGGAATAGCCTGCAAGGCCGGCACTCCCCAGACTTGCGTCAAAAGTTACCACTACCTCGTCCTGGTCAACGGGAAATGGGGGATCAACAGTAATTAGCTGAGCGGTTGATTGCTGTACTGCGAATGATAATATTGCGAATGATAGTAATAGATTCTTAAACATAAGTGACTGATATTTCTGGCGAAAATACCACTAATTAGTACTTTAGAAGTTAAATATTAACAAAATAACACATTTACGAGCTAATATAAATGACTATTATCCAGTTGTAACAAACGATTGCACCAGTTGAGTTTATTATCGCCTTCGAACCCTTTATTATTAGTGTTATTAAGCATTTTTTCACTTTAATCCGAAATTTGTATTAAAGCAGGATTTTGATTTACAATACAGATAAAGAAGAATGGTTTTTTAATAATTGCTTCACATCAAGGTTTTCAAAGTTGTTTTTGCGATAAAGATTTTCTGAACAGACTCGTAAGCTATACTTTATGATAATATAATCCGGTCTAGAAATAATGAAATATCGGAACTCACTTTAAGCTAACAAGAAGGTCATTAGATTTTTTTTATGGCAATAGAAATATTATTCAGGTCTTCCCAGTTTTTGAACAAGTTTTTTAATTCCGGATATTTATCCGGCTGATAGATCAGATTAGCCGATTGCAAAACAAATATAATTTGTAAGTTGCCATTTGAATATTGATAGATAGCATCAACAGCAGCAGTATTATCAGACATGATATACCTACGGTTCTCCGGTATGCCGGCAATTTCATATCCCTCAGGAATAATAATATTATACCTGAATGTTTGTTTAAACGAATAATTAAACTCGACGGGGAAACTCCTGCTTCCACTTATAAACGGGTTTTTGTTAATTTCTTGAAATAGAGATGAAGGTTCTATCAGCAATAAAGAATCTAATTTGATAATTGCGTTAACAGGCTTGCAATTAAATGATGCCAAGAAACTTTTATTCAGATCCGAATAGTTAAATAACTTCAAGTCGCTAATTTCAAAATCGGTATTATCAACTTCAAAGTAATAATCGATGAAAGAGTTATCGTTAGCAGTAAACCCGTTTCTTGCCATTAAAGCAAAATAGCCATTCAGTTTTAAATTAACGTTATTAACAAGTTGGCCATCTATAATTTCAGAATTAACAACAATAGTTTGCGAACTGGGCCTTTTTTCGGATACTTTTACAAGCCTGGGGTTCACCATATCAACAGGGAATATTTTAGTGCCTATTAAATTTATCGGATTGTTCCTGTAATACTGGTTTTTATTGCTGGCATCAAGCACATAATCAACACCTTGGTATTGTATATAGCAAACTGTTGTATTAAACTGGCCTATAAACGGATAATTGGGATTTACCAAGCCATGGCCCCGTGTGCTTGCAAAAGCCGCTTTTGCATTAATTCCAAATTCACGCAAAAGGCGTGTTAGGAAAAGGTTTATTTCGGCTGAAGATGCTTCTGTTTCATTAATCAACTGATTAAGCTTTCGTTCAGGGATTCGTTTATAAAACCCATTCCAGTTAAACTTGTTTTTTACATAATTGAAACAAATCTCTATTTTCTCATCCGTTGTGTTTACGTCAGGCAGTCTGTTTTTTATTTCCTCAAACTGTGCTGAGCTCCTAAAAAGTTGCTTTCCGTAGGCAGGGTCTTTAGTATATTTTTCGGCAAGTTCTTCCCAGGTACTAATAATTGTCTTGTATTTTCCTCTGCGCTTATCATAATATCTGTTCAACTGCAACATCAATCCGGCCCTGTAATTATCCATACTCGAAATAAATGGCTGCCATTTCATGCCCGGTATGTCCTCAAGGATAAATTTATTTGTTTTAGTTTTATATTTAATAAATTGCTGGCTAGTTATACTACTTTCAACAGGTTTCATATCCATTTCCATCAATCCTGTGGTTATAATTGCGTAAGAATCCGTTTCATTATACGCAAACCTGAATTCACTGTGCAAACACGGTAGCTTATGTTGAAAATACCATTTTATCGCAAGAAGCGAAAACTCACCTACTTCAGTGATTGTATATTCAATAATACTACCTACTTTAACTGCCGGTATGGAGAAAACAATTTTGTTGTTTTTAATGAGTTCACTGGCATCCAACAAATGAATATCTTCTTTTTGAAGATCCAACTTTGTGATACTACCGTCTTCCTCAAGGAAATACGAACTGGCTTTGATTCTAAAAACACCGCTTCCTTTACCAGTAACCCAAAACGAACCATATTTGCCGCTCATGTTTTCCAGCATATCCGACGAATTTGATTTCTTAACGGAATGGAACCCATATTCCACATTGGCTTGTGAGAGACCCTTCTTGTTAAGTATCAACATTCTTCGGTGCATAACTGTCCTAGTTTGAAAAAAACTACCATAAACACCTGAGAATTCCTGTCCGTAATCACAAAGTATAACGGCTTCGGCATTTTTGTCGAATTCAGGGTGGTCATTGATGTCGAACACAAAATCGGATGCTGTGAGCTCACCGAACTTCATCGGTGGCGGGTCTTTTTTTGCAGTTGCATAAGTAGCAGACAACAAGAGCATTACAATTAAAATGGCGGCTTCTGGATTAATATAATTTTTCATAGCAAGTTTTTTTCAAATATATATAAATATTCAAAATAATATCGTTTTCAAACAAACTTAAATGTTTATCAGGCAGAATTTCGATGCACAGGCAAGAAGACAAAAGAACAGTTTGGGCATTTAAGATTGAGCTCCATATAAATAAAAAGACCCTCCCGGATTAAACCGGAGGGGCCCTTGAATAGAGAATTATGTAAATAGAAGATTACCGATACCTTCAACATAATAAGGGCTTCCTGCTAGCTCAAAATCACCTAGAAGCGAGTTGTCGCTACAGTTATTTCCGTTTCCGTACCATACTGTTTGATACTCGCGTCCTACTCAAAGTCGGAATCGTTATTGCCAAGGCTCCATCCGATTGCACGAACATTATCAGGTGCAAACGTTTGTTTACTGTACTTTCCAAAGAAAACAATATTTTAGATATTATCTGAGATTTGCGAAAGGGCTATAATTTGAGATTTCTCATTAAATTGAGTATCTTTGTAAGCAAACAAAAAATATTTTTATTTACTAACAAAAAATTTTAATATGAAAAAATTTACATTTCGTTTTTTTGCAATTGCTGCCATAGTCATGATTGGCTCGTTGGCTTTTGCTCAAACGCAGTTTAACGCAACATTCAATGTTGACATGACCAATGCCGACTCCTTTGACCCGGCAGTTGATGAAGTATGGATGTCAGGCAGTTTTGCCGGCTGGGCGGAACCCGGTCAGGACGAAGCCTACAAAATGGCGCCTGCCGAAGCAGGCTCTTCTGTTTTTACCTTAACGGTCGCCATCGACTCGGGTGAGGTACAGTACAAGTATTTCAGGACTATAGACGGTGCCACGGGATGGTCCAACGGTGAATGGGACGGCGATCCCAACCGCAAGGTTTATCTGACAAAAGAAACAACCTATGACAATGTTTGGGCCAACAAACCACAGGATATTACTTTTAACGTGGACATGACCAATGCCGATCCTTTTGACCCTGCAACCGATGCAGTATTTATAGGAGGAAGCCTTGCCAACAACTGGGAAACGCCTGGTTCCCTGAGCCCATATATGATGACCCCTACGGAAGCTGACGAAAACATCTATACGATAACTTTATTGTTGACCCCCGGCGATTACCAGTTTAAATATTTCAGGATTATCAACGGCGAAGCCAGTTGGGATAATGGCGAGTGGGACGGAGACCCCAATCGCGACATAACAGTTGACACTCTTGCCGCTACCGTGGATGATGTATGGGCCGATATCAATGCCGGTATCTTTGACAGACATGCTACATTTACCTACAGCATGTATCCAAACCCGGTAAACGACAATCTTAACCTAAGTAATATCTCAGGTGTTAACGAGATTGCTATTTATGATATTGCCGGAAAATTAGTTAAAAGAATTGATGTTCAGCTGGCTAATGATATAACTATTGGCGTTTCCGACTTAAATACCGGAATTTACCTCATAAATGTTACTAATCAAAAAGGTATTCAAACCAGTAAGTTTATAAAAAACTAAAGAAATAACATTTCAACCTTGGAGCCGACAGTTCACTGCCGGCTTTTTTTATAAGAATTAAATTTGCATTATGGTAAAATTTAGATTTTTTATATTAATGCTATCGCTGTTCAGCTTAAATGCAAGCGCACAGCATATTGCAACTGCCGCCCCCCCTGCCTGGGCCCCGGAGGTGGTTTGGTATCAAATATTCGTCGAACGCTTCAATAATGGCGACCGTACCAACGATCCCACAGCAGAAAGCATATATGCACGGAGTGATTATTATAAGGTTCCGGCAAACTGGACTGTTACCCCATGGGCCGGCAATTGGTATAAAGAAGACGACTGGGCCGAAAACCTTGAAGGTGATTTCTATTCTAAATTGCAACTGCGTAGATATGGCGGCGATTTACAGGGCGTTATGGACAAATTGGATTATCTTGAAGAACTTGGGGTTACTGCCATATATTTTAATCCTTTGAACGATGCACCTTCGCTTCATAAATTTGATGCAAGAAACTGGAGGCATATCGATATTAATTTCGGTCCTGACCCTGAAGGTGATATCAGGATTATTTCAGAGGAAGATCCGTCTGATCCGTCAACATGGAAATGGACCTCGGCCGACAAGCTTTTTCTCAAGCTTGTTGACGAGATGCATAAAAGAGACATGAAAGTCATAGTCGATTATTCATGGAATCACACAGGCGTAGAATTTTGGGCGATGAAAGACATAATGGAAAACCAGCAAAAATCAAAGTTTGTTGATTGGTACGACATAGAATCATTTGATGATTCCGGCACTCCGGAAAACGAATTTAAATATCACGGCTGGTTTGATTTAGAAAGCCTCCCGGAGATTAAAAAAGTAAATATTACAACAACAAGACGACCGGGCCACCCCTACGAAGGTGATATTAACAAAGCTGCCAAGAAGCACATTTTTGCCGTCTCGAAACGCTGGCTGTCGCCTGACGGGGATACGGACAAGGGAATTGATGGCTATCGCCTGGATGTTGCCGACCATATAGGCCTGGGGTTTTGGCGCGACTACAGAAAATTTGTGAAATCGGTTAAACCCGATGCGTATCTAATAGGTGAGATATGGTGGGAATCATGGCCCGACAAACTTATGAACCCGGCACCTTATATGCAAGGTGATATTTTTGATGCCGTGATGTTCTATCATCTTTATCGTTCGGCGCGTTATTTCTTTGCAAATACCGAACTAAAACTTAATGCACAACAACTAACTGACAGTTTGAACTCTCAGTGGAACAGATTGCCCAAGCCTATGCGCTATTCCATGATGAACACCGCAGCCACCCATGATTCTCCGCGGCTTCTGACATCTTTTTACAACAGAGGCCTTTATAAATATTGGGCCAAGCCAAACGACGACCCTGCTTACAAAACCGGCAAACCCGACAAAGAAACATATAAAAGGCTTAAATTATATTTGATACATCAGTTTAGCATACCGGGGGCGCCACAAATATGGAACGGGGATGAAATGGGCATGTGGGGCGCCGACGATCCTGATTGCCGTAAGCCTTTATGGTGGGGCGATATGCATTTTGACGACGAGTTCAGGAACAATTTCCAGCCGGGTGAAAAGACATTTGACAAAGTAGGGTTTAATCAGGAACTCTTCGATTTCTATAAAAAAATTATTTCCATAAGGAAGCAAAACAAGGTTTTGAGCACAGGAGATATTGAATTTGTTTTTGCCAAGGATTTCAAACTCGCCTATAAACGTTTCGACGACGAAAGCGAAATACTGATCTTGTTCAATTTGGATACTGACGGATTTGATTACCCCCTGGAAAAAGACAAAACTTATACCGACTTGCTCAGCGGAAAGAAATACAAGGATATCATTGAAATAAAAGGGCTTGATTCTGCAATGTTAAGGCGCGAATAAGCGATTCTCCGAAAAATAAAAAAGCCCGGCATGCCTTTAGCATACCGGGCTTTTGTTTTTATATAATTTTAATTCTTGATCAAGTCATATCTAGGGACCTCCTGGCTCATATCCAGCACGAAAGTATAGTTTCCGGCACCTTCGGGAATGGGGATGTCAGATCCGCCATAAGACAGTTTTTTACCGTCTTGGGGATCCATGAGGCCAAGGTTGATGTCCCAGCCGTCGTTGGCCCTGAACTTAAACCTTAAATCGCCACCATCCTGGGACTCAGTAACATCGATAGTTGCCGAAAGAACCCCGTTTAGGTCGTCCCATTCCAGGTTTACATCTTCGCTCCAATCACCGTTAAGTATCCCTGAACCTATAATGCCCCAGCTTTGGGCTTCAAACTCCCAGGATAAGTTTAAGGTGTCGCATATAAGCTTATAGAACCCGAAGTCAGGAACGCTAAGGTTTCCTGCACCCGGATCGGTGTCAAGCAGCCCAAGGCTTGTTCCGGCACCAAAGTTCGTGTGGTTCCAGTCGGGGGCCGAAGTAAACTTGAATTCATAAGTTCCTCCATCAGGAAAATAAACAAAGCCTGTATAAACGCCATCGTTGTCAACCGACCATGCATTAGGTGCTTCTCCCGGGCTCCATCCCTGATAATCGCCCGGAATCCACAACCGCGGGGTTTCGGCAGGAGGAGGCGGTGCAGCCGTGGCATAGGTTGTGAAAGTAGTGATTATTGTTTTAGAAGTATCGTTGATATAATCAGCCCCGCTAATTCCGCTGACAACCCTAATGGCAATGTTAGCTGTCGAGTCGGGTTCAACACCCAACTGCAGCAATTTAGTGTTCATGTCGTAAACAATTATGCTAAATGATGTCTCGTTCGAGCTTTGCAATTCCTTGGCATGAGCAAAATTACTGTCGGCGATATCTATTTGCAATGAATAGGTTGGCAAAGGCAGCTCGGCTCCATCTGAAATTGAATATGAGGCCGCATTCCATGTATAGCTTATCAAGCTGGCCGAATCCTCCTCGGTAAGCACAAAAACACTTCCATCCTCCGGGCCGGTTATCGAAGCCGGCGCGGATTTGCTAATATTGAGAACAGGGTCTTTCTTATCTTTCTTACATGAGCTCAGCAGGATGCCGGAGCCAATTAAAAACAAAAGTATTAAAGTTATTTTCTTCATGATATCTTATTTTATAACATTAATAATTAGGATTTTGAGTAAGGTTGGGGTTGCCGTTCACATCAGCAGCAGGCAGAGGGAACAGATTATACTTGGCATCCGTTGACCTTCCTTCTTTGGAATGTCCCTTCCACGACCAGACATAATCACCACCCGTAAATTTATTAAAGCGGATGAGGTCGGTACGGCGATGTCCTTCCCAACAAAGCTCTCGCGCCCTTTCGTCGAGGATGAAATCGAGAGTCAGGTCGGAATCGCTGATCTGCGATGCCCCTGCCCTTGTCCGCAACATATTCACATATTCAGTGGCAGTGCTGAGGTTTCCGCCCCCACCGCGAACTACGGCCTCGGCATACATTAAATAAACATCCGCAAGGCGGAACATGGGAAAGTCAGTATCGGGGAAGGTAAGGCTAAAGCCCGGAGTTCCGTTTCCTTGTTCGTCATACGACATATTGCGGAATTTTGTTACTGCATAACCGTTTTGAAAATCGCTGATATTGTCTATATCTATTGATTGCCCGTCAGTAAAAAACATTTTACGGTTATCGTTATCAGTGAATTTCTCCACTAGTTGCCTGGTAGTGCGGGTTCCGCCCCAGCCACCATCTATTCCGTAGTCGCCGGGGACCATGTCGCCACCAACCGAGGCATGGATGATAAAAGTCGTGCCACCCCATGTCTGGGTTTTCTCCCCATCGTACCTGATCGCGAAAATAATCTCCTGCATAGTCTGTGCATCGGCATCATTGTCGGCCCAGAACAATTGTTGGAAAGTAGGCGCCAATGAATAACCGGCATTAATTATTTTATCGCAATAATTAATGCATTCCGAATATTTGTTGGCTCCAACATAGACTTCCGAGTTCAAATAAAGCTTGGCTAGCAACATCCAGGCTGCTGCCTTGTCGGCACGGCCATATTCATTTTGACGAGGCTCCATCAACAAATTCCCGATATCGAGAAGTTCCGATTCTATAAAAGCGTAAATCTCTTCTTTGCTTTTTTGCGGAGGGAAAAAATCCCCTATGGGATCATCTTCGGTAACGAAAGGAACACTTCCGAACATATCAAGCGCATGCCAATAGCTCAGTGCGCGCAACCATCTGGCTTCGGCCCGATAATAAGCCACTTTGTTCTTCCACTCATCACTTAGGCCTCGCTCGCTTAGCTTAGTGTCCGTGGTTTGACGGAGGAACTCGTTCACAAGCGATATCTGATAATAAATACGATAATACATGGCGGCTATAAAAGTATCCCCATCTCCCCATTCCTGATAGTGGAAATCTTTTATGGTAGCATCGTCCCATCCGATAACGGCCTCATCAGTAGTTAGTTCCTGATGATACCAATATTGACGTAGATATTGGCTAAAACCACCATCGATACCACTTATATCGGGCATTCCGTCTTGCCCTTGTTGTCCGCCAACTGCAAGGCCGGCATAGCATTTGGCCATGAACTGGGTATATGATTCCGGGTTGTCGAAAACCGTAGCCGAAGTAATCTCGTCAGGGTCGATAGGTTTCGTGTCCAGAATTTTGCTACAGGAGCTTAGTACCATAAAGAGCCCTAAAGCAATCGTTGTTATATATAAAAACTTTTTCATGATTTCTTGTTTTTTAAATTAGAACATTAAGTTAACGCCGAACATCCAAACCCTCGACCTGGGATATACGCTGTTGTCGATCCCAAGGTTTACCTCGGGGTCCAGGCCTTCGTAATTCGTTATTACAAACGCATTGTTCACAGATACCGACAACACCATCTTTAGACGGTTATGTACCAGATTGTTAAAAGTATAGTTTAAGGATATCTCGTCCATTCGGAAGAAAGAAGCATTCTGGACATAGTAGTCGGAGTGGTATTGGGCTGTCTGGAAACCGGTATTTGAAATTGCCGAGACAACATTGCTGATGTATGGGCCTTCGGGTCGGTACATCCTGCTATACCAGCCGTTTTCCGATTCTACGTTATTGTACATATAATTTCCGAAGTTTGCCCTTCCTGAGAAATAAAATGTCCAGTTCTTATAGCTGAGATTTGATGAAATGCCAAAATAAAGGTCGGCATTGGGGTCGTGATAATAATATTTGTCAGCGGTAGTTATTTCACCATCCCCGTTGCGGTCAACATAAAGGCCTTCGATGGGCTTGCCGTTCTCGTCATAAACCTGTTCGTAAACATAAAAAGAGTTTCTTGCCTGGCCAACGGCTTGCTCCTGAATCAGGTTGCCCACACCTCCTGCTATACCACCGGTTGGAATACTGGCGCCATCATAAAGCTCGGTAATTTCGTTTTGGTTATATGTTGCATTGAAGCCCAGTTCCCAAAACATGTCCTTCGTCGATAATATCTTGCCGTTAACTGCAAATTCCACACCTTGGTTTTGGAGTTTGCCGATATTGCGGTTCACATAGTTGCTCAGGTTGGAGCCTGCGACTGCCGGCACCCAGCTAAGCAGGTCTTTGGTGTTTCTTTGGTAAATGTCGATAGTACCATAAACCCTGTCTTTGAGGAATCCATAATCCAGGCCGATATTCCATGTCGTTGTTTCTTCCCACTTTAAATTCTGATTATATCCTTCAGGGCGAAGAGTATAATTGTAGTTGTTCCCGAACGGGTACATGGCATACTGGTTTCCATAAGTATATCTGCCCATATAATCATAATATCCGCCAATGTCCTGCTGTCCGGTAATTCCCCAGCCTATCCTTAGCTTCAACAATGAAATTGTTTTGGAATCTTTTAAGAATGATTCCTCGTTTATTTTCCAGCCCAGTGCAACTGCGGGGAAAATCCCCCAGTGGTTGTCGGCGCCGAACCTTGAAGTACCATCGGCACGAACAGTGGCAGTTAACAAAAACCGATCGTCAAAAGTATAGTTCAACCTTCCGAAATACGACAGTAAATAATACTCGCCCTTGTCGATAACGGTATCCCTGATATACTCCTGCCCCGAACCTTCTTCCAGGTTGGGTATATTACTGTTGTTGTTGGTTGAGCTATTATAGAAATGCTGCAAGGAAGAACCGGCCATTAAGCTGAAATTGCTTTTGATGCCATCAATATCTTTTATGTAATTCAAGTAAAAGTCAACAAGCTCATTATCGTTACGATTGCTATATGCGTTATCGGTGCCGCCACCTTGGGCAGCGTTATACGACCATGAAGCGTAAGGAGGAATATAAACCGTGCCATTTCCCCTTGTCTTATCAAGGCTTAAATTCAAGTTGGCATGTAGTTCAGGAAGAAAATGCATTTGATAATCCAGTTGAAGGTTACCATAAACCCTGTTAACATTTGATTTGTCGTTGGTCAAGCCAATATATGCCATCGGGTTGGTGGTTCCCTGGGTAACAGGGTCGCCATTGTTTTGCCTCCATGCCCAGTATCCGCCATAAGAACCGTCGTTGCTGTTAACGGGCTTTGTAGGATCCATTTGTGTAGACGCGTTAATGGCCCCCCTGTTTGCAAATTGATTGTTTATGAACGAGGTGCTGATATTAAAATTGATTTTTAAATGATCCTTGAACAAGGAAGGGTTTAATGATGCAGCAAACGAGGTCCTTTGGAAATTTGAGGTTTCCATTATCCCGTCCTGGCCTGTATAACCCAGCGAGAAACGATAAGGAACGTTATTGAAGGCTCCTGTCGCACTAAGTGAATGATCCATGGCAAAAGCATTGCGATATATCTCATCCTGCCAGTTTGTGTTATAAATTGTTTGATTATAACCAGTCCTGTCATCAGGAAGGGATGAATAAGGAACCTCATTGCCTTGCGGGTCGGTCCATATTCCCAACATGTCAACCCGCTTGGGGAAACGTGTAGTTATTTTATCAACAAACTCCGAGGAAGACAAGATGCCCACTGTCCTGGGAACTTCGTAATATGAGAATTTCCCTGAGTAGTTAATCTTCAACGGCTGGTTTTGCTTGCCTCTTTTGGTGGTGATCAAAATAACACCGTTAGATGCCCTGGAACCATAAATAGCCGTTGCCGAAGCATCTTTTAAAATCGTGAAGGTTTCTATATCGTTTGGGTTTATGCTGTTTAACGGATTACGGCTACCGCCGGGGACATCGTTGCTCAGCGGAACCCCGTCAACAACGATAAGAGGGCTGTTGGAAGCGCTTAAGGAAGACCCGCCCCTAATTAAAATATTTGATGAGCTTCCGGGGGCGCCGCTGGAACTGGTGATCTGGACCCCGGCAACTTTGCCTGCGATCAGGCTCATCGGCGTCAGTACAGTACCTTTGTTGAAGCTGCCTTGGTCGATAGCTGTAACAGCACCTGTAACATCCTTTTTCTTTGCTACGCCATAACCAATTACTACAACTCCTTCGAGCGATTGCGCAGACGATTGCATAGAAATGTCAAGTTTTGTATCTGGTTGAACGATACGCTCTTGCGTTGTGTAACCAACATAAGAGAAAACTAATATCCAATCCTTTTCAACCTTGATGCTAAACTTGCCGTCCAAGTCGGTAGTAGTTCCTTGTGTGGTCCCCTTGATAACAATTGTTGCCCCGGGCAAGGGTAAGCCGTCGGCAGCATCTGTTACAATACCGGTAACAGCACCTCCTTGCGCATAAGTGCTTAGAGTACCGCTTAACAATAATACAAGGAAAATCAGTGATTTAAAAAATAATTTTTTTCCCATAAGACAAATTATTTGTTGTGTGTTTACACCATGAAATTAAAAATATAAAGTGTTAATTATCAGGTCAAAAATAATATTAATATTTAGTTTTTTTAACATTTACGTAATATTATTGATCCTGGTTGATGTTGAGGTCGTAGAATTTTTGCGGCAACAAGCCCCCTATTTATCGAATTTCTTGGCAGGGATATGTTAATTTAAACATCAAAGAAAATAATCACAAGCATATTGTTCTCATCCACAGTACATTATATGTATCGTGCTTAATGGCGGTGTTTTATCGGCGCTTAGATTATTGCTATTGAAGCCTGAAATTTCAAACGATTGCATGTCCTTTGAAATTTAATATTAATTTCATAAAAATCGTATAAGCAGAAAAAAACACCAAAAGGCTCCCGCCGGACTTTATCCTGATTAATTATATAACTGAAGTTTCGCATACCAACACTAGGCCTTAATATATTTGTTGTCAGATGGTTATACATTATATAAATTGCTTAGTGAAACTTCGTGCCTTAGTGCCTTAGTGGCAAGGTGTTGATAATTAGCCACTAAGACTCTAAGACACTAAGGAAACACAATTATGATATTACTTATTATGGAATTTATATACTATTGTTATTCAATATGTTAACACATTTCAATATTTAATAAGTCGCAGCTTGTCAACTGTTTATTAATAAATGCGAAACTTGAGTTATATAATTGTAAATAAGCTTCCCGGTTTGGGGGAATAATTAATAAATCTTAAAAAAACAAGCCTGGAGTAACAATATACATACATTTACGTCAGAGTTAATATTCTTGGTTATTCACCCTTCTCCTCAAAAGGAGAAAACAAAGTTTGCTTTATGAAGGTAACATTCATGCTCCTCGTTCTTTTTGTTTCTTTTATTACAAAGGCACAAGTAAAAACCGATATAACTCCCGAAACAGATAATTATATTCACGGATACGTTCTCGACAACATGAGCAAGTCGGCATTGCCATACGCAAATATTTATATTATAAATTCGAGTGTTGGCACAATAAGCAATGAAACAGGTTATTACGCAATAGATATAACAAATTTCGATGATGATGACTCCATCCGCTTTCAGTATATCGGGTATAAAACCATAGTGCTTGGTATCAACGAGTTAAAATCATCACCAACAGTTTATTTGAACGAGGATATAACAAATCTTCGCGAAACGCTCATTTTTGGCGACGCGCCCGATGCCGAGTATATTGTAAAACAAATTATCAGAAACAAGGATTCGAATTACAGAAACACCTGCAGCAAAAAGACATCATTCATACGAGAGAGATATACAAACGACATAGACGAATTAAAGTTCGACATTAAAAAGAACTCAATCGAAGAACTGAACGAAGATATGGCAGTGATTGCCGAAAACTCGATACCCAGGCATTCGACTTCATATACCGACTTTTTAGGTTATTTTTATATGTCGGACAAGCAGGATGATTCAGTAAAATTTAAAACCGAGCCCATCAGGGTGGTGTCGTTAAAGGAAAAAAACATTGCCGCATTGGATGATATGGAGAAGATATTCAATGACTTGTTCATAGGCTCAGGCGAAAAGGAATATTGGAAGGTAAGAACCGGCATCCTTAGCCAAACGCTCGACATAGATGACGAAAGCGATACGACGGCAAGCGACTCCGTCCCCGACAATCAAAGAAAGATGTCGTATTACAACAGGAATATATCAAACAAACTTAAATACAGCTTGATGGACAACAAGGATGATTGGGAATTCTTATATAAAACCTCCAGATATAAATATACCATCATGGGCGGCACCAGCGTAAACGGCGTCGATGTTTATATAATCGATTTCGCACCTGGCAATAGCGGCCTCTATCAGGGCAGGATATATGTTTCAACAAGCTCGTTTGCATTGGTCAGGGCCGATTACGGCTATGCACCGAACAAGAATGGGAAGGATTTTAATATGTTTGGCGTTGGCTATTCGGAAAATCGTTTTTACAGATCTATTTATTTTGAAAACACAGTTGACGGATATGCCTTGAGATATCTTTCCAAGAGAGATGGCGCGTCTGTCAGCTTCAGGCGTAAGGTCTCGCTTCTTAAAAAAAGAAAACGGTTTCTGTTCGACAAAACGCTGAAAGAAATCAAAGTAGGGCTGAATATATCCCTTGAATCCGAATCCTCTTTCGAGATACTGATCATGGAAGACAAGGCGATCACTCACGAACAGTTCGCCAACATAAAACAGGCCGAAAACATGGATGTCATTTTCGTGGATCAGTTCGACGACAGTTTATGGAAGGGGTATTCAATAATAGAACCCACGGAGCAAATGAGGATGTATAAAAAGCATGATGTTGCCAATGATGGCGAGGAATGAGCTTTGTTTGTGCGGCAGGGAGGGGCTTTATAAACCAGTTTGCGTCAATGGCCAATACAATATTTCGTCAAAGCATTTTACGCCAGGGGCATTCATGAAAAGCAAATCCCTTTATCGTCTCATCATCAACAAGAAGGCATACTCCAGGGCCGTATCCTTGTGAACCTCAAAACGTCCGGATGCACCAGCGTGGCCAAAATCCATGTTCGTTTTCAGCAAAAGCGGGTTTTTATCGGTTTTTAAGTCGCGAAGCTTGGCAACCCATTTGGCTGGCTCCCAATACTGCACCTGGCTGTCGTGCAGCCCGGTTGTTACAAGCATGGCCGGATAATCTCTTGCTTCAACATTATCGTATGGCGAATAGCTAAGCATATAGTCATAATACTTTTCCTCGTTCGGGTTTCCCCATTCGTCGTATTCGCCGGTCGTCAGCGGAATGCTTTCGTCGAGCATTGTGGTCATAACATCAACAAAAGGAACGGCAGCAATTACGGCTTTGAACAAATCGGGTCGAAAATTTATCACTGCACCAATCAACAGCCCACCTGCACTTCCGCCATAGGCGAAGATGTTTTCTTTTGAGGTGTATTTTTTTTCTATCAAAAAATCGGCAACATCGATAAAATCAAAGAAGGTGTGCTTTTTGTGCAACAGTTTACCGTTTTGATACCATTTGCGGCCTAATTCCTCACCACCCCTGATATGGGCTATGGCAAAGGCGAACCCCCTGTCGAGCAAACTTAGCCGCGGCGAACGGAAAGATGATTCGATACTGTAGCCATAGGATCCGTAGCCATAGAGCAATAGAGGTTGATGTCCATCTTTTTTAAAGCCCTTCTTATACACTATGGATACCGGAACCTTAAGTCCGTCGCGCGATTCGGCATATAGTCGTTCCGTAACATAATCATCCGGATTATACCCGCCCACAACCTCTTCCTCCTTAAGCAATTGCCTTTTACCGGTTTCCATGTCAAAGTCATATATCGAGCGCGGGGTTTTTAAGGAAGTATATCCAAAACGGAACCTATTGCTTTTGTATCCAGCATTTGTTGAACCAAAAGCATAATAATCCGGCTCACCGAAGCTTATATAGTTTTCCTTATTGTTTTTTAAATCGACTATCCTGAAGAAGATCAAGCCGTTTTTGCGCTCGCTTACAACATAAAAGTCCTCGAAAACATCAATATCCTCGATAAGGACATCCTTGTAGTGAGAACTCAGCCCCGTCCATTTATCAATGTTTGTGGCAGTCTCGGAACATTCCATTATGCGGAAATTCCTTGCTTTATAATTTGTTTTAACAAGAAAACGGTTTCCCTGATGGTAGATACTATACTCGACACCTTTTTTCCTGGGGCTAAAAACCTCGAATCCACCCTTTGGGTCATTGGCGTCGAGTATCCTGTATTCATCTGTTGTAGTGCTCTCGCAGCCAATGACAATGAATTTTTCTGATTTCGTCTTATAGACGTAGGTGGTGAAGGTCGGGTCGGCTTCGTGATAGATTAATTCGTCGTCGCCAACATTATCGCCCAAGACATGTTTATATATTTTATAAGGTCTAAGCGACTCATCCTTAACAGTATAATAAATCGTTTTATTGTCGTTGGCCCAACAAATATTGCCCGAGGTATTCTTGATATTATCTTTTAATATTTCCCCTGTTTCCAAGTTTTTGAAATGTATGGTATATTTTCGGCGGCTAAGGCTGTCGATACAATAGGCCAGGATATTATTGTTTTCGCTGATTTCCCACCCGCCGATATTAAAAAACGCCAGTCCTTCAGCCATTTTGTTGCCGTCAAGCATAATCTGCTCAGTAGGGTTTCCATGGTTTTTTATCCGGCAATAAACAGGGTGCTCGCCACCTTTTGCGTAGCGGTTATAATATTTGTATCCTTTCAGCAAAAATGGCACTGATTGGTCGTCTTGTTTTATCCGCCCGACAATTTCATCGAAAATGGTTTCTTGCAGATTTTCGGTATCCTTCATAAACTCCTTGGTATAAGAGTTTTCCGTCTTAAGGTATTCTATTACTTCAGGGTTCTCCCTCTCGTTAAGCCAATAATAGTTATCAATGCGCTGATTACCGAATTCATTGAATATTTTAGCTTGTTTCTTTGCGATAGGTGCGCTCATGGTATTTTTATTTGTTGTTTGACAAAGCATGATGTTTCGTCCAAACATGGCGAGGACAATAAACGACATGATAATATTTTTATGCATAAAATATTTTGTCAGAAATAAAGGCTTATTCCCAAACTTGGCATAAATGGCAGCTGATAAACTATTTCGCTGGTAACAAGGTCAACATAAAAGATATTCTTTCTGTCGTAAACATTTGTTATACTGATATTTGTAACAAGCTTGGTATGTGCGGCAAGGAAGAAGTTCTTTTTTATATCTATATCGAGGCGGTGGTATGTCGGCAAACGGCCTTTGAAGATATCATCGTAAATTACCCCCAGCTGGCCGTTTTCGTTTATGTAATCGGCGTTTATGCCTCCCGGAAACGTAAGGTGCTCATAAAAACCCTGAACCTGTGTAAAAGGGAAGCCGGTACCGAAATTCCAACGTGCGCTGAACTCCCATTGTTTTTTTTCGCCTGCTATATACGACAAAATCACATTTACGTTATGACGGCGGTCGAAGTGGGGGTTATAGGTATGAAGCCGGCCATTCTTATCTTCGTATTGGCGTTCAACGTAGCCCAAGGAATATACAAACCAAAAGTAAAGTCTTTTATAATCATATTTGACAACCATATCTACTCCGTAAGCCTGGCCCTTTTCAATAATAAAGTCCTTGGTTTCCACGTCGGAGGCTCCGGCAGGCGGCTTATTGCTTTCGTCGTAGATCTTAAATCTATTTATATTTGTAAGCTGGGGGAAATATTTATAATAACCTTCAAGGTTTAAGCTCAAGGTAGGCGTGAGGTCAATTTCGGTCCCTAAAATCAAATGCGATGCTTTTTGAAGCTTGCTGCTAACTTCTTTTCCGTTAAAGGTGGAAGGCAAGTTGGTGGGGCCCGAAAGAAAACCGGAGAATAAATTAACGACATCCCTGTCGGAAGAAGCAGAAATAAGGTTTTGCGAATACATTCCTGCGGCCAGTTTGAACCTTAGGTTTTTAGTAGCGTTATATTTGACCGCCAAACGTGGTTCTGGCGAAATCTCTGCCAAGGACGCATACCATTGAAGTCGCAGGCCCGGCTCGATAATAAATTTCCCGAGTATTGATTTATACTTAAAATAAATACCCAGCTGGGTAGTGTTCTCAATTTGCTCTATTTTGCTGCCGACGAAGTTAGTAAGCTGATATTCTGTTTTATAACCCTCTACCTCGATACCATATTTAAATACGTCCTTACCAATAAAATAAGTAAAGTCAAGACCCCCGTTGAAGCCTCCTATCGAACTCGACCGATCGGAAAGCGTCGTAGAGTTTATTTTGCTGTCATAAACGGAATAAGCAAACCTGCCTTCAAGCAACACCGGCGATTTTCCCGGGATAACAACAAAATTCGCACCTCCGCCATACGACTTCCAACCAAAGTCTGAAATGGATTTGTAATTATTCACATTATCGGTGAAGTTAAAACCGAACAGGCTAACTTTGGATCCGTTTGCCGCATTTATCGAAATTTTTCCATAAACATCCATAAAGTTGAACGGGAGGCCGTCATCATCGATATAATCATAAAATATTTTCGAGCTTTGCTCTAGATAGGAGTTTTTTACGGATAGAATCAAGGTTGAGCTCCCCTTGTCGGGCGCTGTTTGCTTAACAATGGGGACTTCGAGGACGGCCTTGGCGCCAAAAGTGGATGCGCTCACCGAGCCTGCAAACCGCTTTTTATTGCCATCTTTGGTCGTTATGTCCATTACCGAGGATATCCTGCCGCCATGTTCGGCATTAAAGCCACCGGTATAAATATCGGCAGTTCTAATAAGCTCGGTCTCGAAGACCGAGAAGAGCCCAATTGAATGAAAGGGATTATAGATCATCATCCCGTCCAGCATAACCTTGTTTTGTATTGGTGAGCCACCACGGATATAAAACTGCCCGCCTTGGTCGCCTGTAAAAACAACCCCGGGTATAACTTGCAGATACTGAGCAATATCCGCCTGCCCTCCTATTGAGGGTATTGATTTTATTTCCTTAGGGGTGATCTTGACAACAGAGGTCCTGGTTTCCGTCCTGGCAGCAATGCGCTCGCCGCTAATGGTAACGGTCTCCAGCTGTACGCTTGATTTCTCAATAAATATCTTTTTATCTAGGATCTTATTTCCTTCGAGCAGAACCGGAACATTTATGGTGTCGAAACCCAGATAGGTTACCTGAAGGGTATAACTGCCCGGTTTCACCTTGCTTATCAAGAAATAACCGTTAACATCGGTAGAAGCACCAAAAGTAGTGCCTTTGAGAACAACGTTCGAGAACATTGCAGGCTCGCCGGACTCCTCCTCATATACAAAACCGCGAACTGTGGCATCTTGGGAGAAACCCGAAAAAGGCGAGGCAAGCATTCCCAGCAATAATATTAACAACAACTTAGATATATTTCTCATTTTCATAAAGAGTTTTTGAAAGAATCGTCGAAATTAAAAAAAACCAGAATGCAAAAACTAGTATATAGATAAAAAAAAGAGGGCTGAAGTTGCAGCCCTCTTCGTAAAAGAATTCGGAATTTATTTAGGCAGATACCTAGTACCTGAGAATAGTAAAGCTGGACACTGCCGCTTCGGCATCGATATACACTTTGTTAACGGCTTCGTCGAAGTTGGGCGTTTCATATTCACCCCTGTCGGTCTTGTCGAAACCCTGAAGGGTCTTCCCCGACAAAACTGACTCGAGCGAAAGCTTGCAGCCGGAAGTCTCCGGGACTTTGATCACTATGGAGGATGCCCCGGCATCCAGATTAAGAGTTGTATATTTATATTCATCACCAAGCTTGATATTAATGGATGCCGCGCCACCTTCAACGTTCAGCAATTTGATCTTATATCTTGAAAGATCGAAATCGATGGCCGCGGCGCCGGCGTCCAAAGAAACCGTCCAAACAGGAAAGGTGTTTAAGCTTATGTCCACATTGTTTTTGTGTTTTCTCCCGATGCTAACGGAAGTGCTCTCCATTTCAATGTTGATTGTTGATGAACTGTCGGCAGTTTTAAGGATATAGCTATATTCGGAACTGTTGCCTCTTCTGTCGAAGCTAAGCAGATCCATAGTCTCGTCCTCTATGGTGAACTTCCCGGCAGCAGCTTCGAGATTCAAGCTGACATACTTGGAACTATCATCGTAAGGTATGGCAAACGACTGGGTGGAAAACCTGCGCGAATGACTGCCCGAGCTATCGTTGTCGTCCCAATTACCCCAATCCCTATCGCTAAAGAGCTCAAAACTATGCGGGCCTCCGCTGAATTCTGTCCTGTTGAGCATAAACGTCAGCGAAGCCCCAAGTATTACTAGAACCAACATAACTTTTATCCATTCGTTGACAGGAATTATAGAAACCCCCCAAAGGACCAGGAAAACAGGCCACAACCTCCATAGCGACACCCAGTCGAAACTTGCGAGTCCGAGATTTTGAAGTATGAACAGCACTCCTGCGAATATTAGCATAACTCCCCAAAAAATATTTCTGAATTTCATTTTAGTAGTATTTTATGATTATCGATTTTATTTAATTATTCGGACTCTTCGTCAGTTCCTGTCTCGCTCACGACAAAACCCTCGTCGGCCTTATTCTCAGAAGCTGTTGATTTGAACAGCTCAGGTTTAATAAGCATGGCGCCCAGCACGATTAACACTAAGGGCCAAAAGTCAATTATGTCGTAAAATGGGAAAAGCCTGTCGAAAAGAATTATCAATCCGATAAAAATAAGGACAATTCCGGCAATGAGGCTGGTGTTGTTCTTTTTCCTGTTGTCAGCACCGGTTTCGATATTAGGTTTTTTGTCCTTTGAATCAAAACCTTTCCTTGTATTGCCGGTTACCGTAAAACCCAATGGCTCGGAAGGTATTACTATCCATAAAATCACATAAGCCAGGAATCCGCCGCCACCAAAAACGAGCAGCAGAACAAAGGCAATCCTAATTAAGGCTATGTCAACATCAAAATAGTTTGCCAGACCTCCGCAAACACCGCCTATCATCTTATCGTGCACTGATCTGTAAAGTCGTGATGAATTTTCCATTTTATTATTTTTTCGTTAAAACTTCCGGCAAATATATGCCTGCCCAGGTAGCCGTGGAACAAAAAATCGGTGAACGGCGGAATAGGGTCGGTAAAAAGCGATATAAAATATACGATTAACTAATTTTGATATTCCGGGAAATTCAGCCCTTTTTCGCAAAAACCGCTATTTTATCCAAGAAAGCATTTTCATGCACAAATATATGAATGTTAGTTTGTTTATGTCAAAACCGGCAACAGAAAACAATTATTTGTGATTTAATTAACAGTCAATTAAGCAAATAAACTATTTATAAGGGATTTAAATTGAGAAAAATCAATTAAAAACATTAAACATATTGCATAAAATTTACTACTTTTACCCCCCTTTAAAAAGGGGCATTTCAAGAACTGATAAAATGGTAAAACAACCTCCGTATTGGTATCTGAAAGTAGGGAGTCCTGTTTAAGAGGATAAATTTACTGAAATGTGGCGGCCATGGCGGCCCCAATTAAGAATATTAATTAAATGCATAGATTTTCATCCGTTTCGGATGACCGGAAAAAAGAGGAGTTAATATAAACCAAGATATACGATGAGTAAATTAAAAGATAAATTAAACAATAAGATAGAGGCGCACCGTCCCCGAATAAAGAAATTACTTAGCGATCATGGGGAAACAGTTGTTACCGACGTAACCGTTCAGCAGATTATTGGCGGTATGAGAGGCATAAAAAGCCTGGTAACCGACATATCATATCTGGATCCTTACGAGGGGATCAGGTATAGGGGTTTTACGCTTGAGGAGGTTTTCAACCAGCTCCCGAAACCACCCAATGCAAAAATGCCCTATGTTGAAGGTTTGTTTTATTTATTGCTTACAGGAGATATTCCTACACAGGACGAAGTCAACGAACTTATTTACGATTGCGTAAACAGAAGGCAGCTCCCGAAATATGTTTATGAAGTTATCGATGCTTTTCCCAACAACAGCCATCCCATGGTTATTCTTTCGGCCGCGGTTATGTCCATGCAGAGAGAATCGATCTTCAACCTGAAGTACCAAAGAGGCCTGAACAAGCTGGACTATTGGGAATCGACCTATGAAGATGCGCTTAACTTGATCTCGAAAATGCCTGTGATCAGCGCATATATCTATAATAAGCTATATTCCAAAAGAACTGGCATATATCAGGATCCGACCTTGGATTTCGGGGGCAACTTTGCTTATATGATGGGGATGGACTCTCCTTACGATGAAGTTTCAAGGATGTATTTCATCCTTCATGCCGATCATGAGGGAGGAAACGTGAGCGCACATACGGGACATCTTATCGCCAGTTCCCTTTCGGACGTTTATTATGCCACATCAGGTATGATCAACGGCCTCGCAGGGCCGCTTCACGGCCTTGCCAACCAGGAGGTCCTGAGATGGATTCAAGACCTGAGGTCGAAAATGGGGGATAAAGTCCCGAGCGAGGAGATAATGAAAAAATTTGTTTGGGACACCCTGGAAGGAGGACAAGTGGTCCCGGGATTTGGTCATGCCGTTCTTCGCAAAACCGACCCGCGCTACCAAATCCAAAGGGAATTCTGTCTGGAAAACTTTCCTGACGATGATTTATTCAAATATGTTGACATGCTATACCGAATTGTTCCCCCGATTTTACAGGAACAAGGAAAAGCAAAAAACCCATGGCCTAATGTCGATGCTCAATCAGGCGTGGTCCAATGGTATTACGGCGTAACTCAATACGACTTCTACACCGTGCTGTTCTCAATCGGAAGGGCTTTGGGAGTGCTGTCGAACATTATCTGGGACAGGGCCCTGGGATTCCCTCTGGAAAGGCCCAAGTCGATCACTACTGATATGCTTGAGCAGATAGTTGGAATAAAATAAGTTGTTTTTTATATATTTGAGGCCCTGCCATTCAAGCGGCAGGGCTTTTCTAATTGTATTATGATAATTCAAAAGGAAATAGTCTTAAAGCCGATGCACAAAGGTTTTCACAATATCGACAACCTGATTATCAACGAATTGGGCAAATTACCGGAAACGGCATTATTGAATATCTTCGTAAAACACACCTCTGCGGCACTTATGATCAACGAGAATGCCGACCCCGATGTCAGATACGATATAAATTCGCTGTTGGAAATAATGGCGCCCGGGTCGGCTAGCTTTTACCGGCACACCATGGAAGGGGACGATGATATGCCGGCTCATTTCAAGACCGCCGTATTAGGAAGTTCCATAAACATCCCCATCAGCAATCACAAGCTTAATATGGGAACCTGGCAGGGCTTGTTTTTTTGCGAGTTCAGAAATTATGGTGGCAGCCGCAAAATCGTATTAAGCCTTTATTATTGAACTGTTCCCTCCTTATTGCCTTTGAGCGGCATCAAATACTTTCCCCTGCTAAGTTCAATTTCCTAAGTAGGGTCTGCTGAAAAACGCCTAACAACGTGAGATATATATTGTTACACGATTTTTGTTAATCACGAATGCGAGCTTTTTTCAAGGATTTATAAAAAAAGCCAGCATTTTTTCTAAAAATCTTGTTTGCTAGCCAGTAGTACATCATCTACTTCATTGCGGCGGCTCGCAGTATTATTATACATCTTCGCCTTGCGGCTTCGTATATGATGCACTACAGACTTTTTCAGCAGACCCTAAGTATCAGGACAAACCGAAATATACTGCTAAAGTATGGCCGCAAGCCTAAGTTCCTTTTTTATCCTTTTCATCATGGATAAAAATGCCGCTAAGCCTGCTTGTTCAACGGAATCCCTGCCTCAGCTTAGCCCTTGTTCAAGATTCGGACCTCACTTTCGACATATTCCCGTAATTGAGGATAAAACTCAGTAAAATGGCTTTTAAGCTCGTCATAGTTTTCAATTAGCTGGTCAACTGCGTTTCTCATGCCCGAGATATTTGACGTCCTCCGGTCCATTCCGTAAAAAACCTTCTTTAAATCATCGGTGCCCGCATAAGCGCCCAGCCAGTCTTGTGCAATCATAAATGGCAAAATCCTCTTGCTCCGGGCAGGTAGCATTAAAAAATTCCGCTTTAAAAGCGAATAAACATCATGAACGTAACCATCATAACTCTCAGAACTGTAATCACTCCAGTTTGCCGCCAAAAAATGATCGTAATAAATATCGACGATAATCCCCGAGAACTTAGCATAGGCCGGGCGGATCAAATTCATGCTTTTCCCGACAATTATATGCTTATCAGTAAAATAGTCTATCTTACGGTGCAGGATAATCCCGTCGCTTATGCCCTCCGGGAAGTTTTTATATTTTTTACCCTTTACCGCATCAGCGATGAAATTTCCTATCAATAGGTTTTTATTGTTGCCCGAAAGGTGGGAATGCGCCAAAAAGTTCATGATGCAAATTAATAAACAATGATCGACAAAGTGAAGCATATATACGATTATTATGTGAATTAATTCATAAAAACACAGAAATAAACAAAAAAATAATTCAATTTATAATGATTATATATTGCTTTTGCAGAGGTTCTACAAATGGTTTATTTAATAATTTTGCAAACGATTTCGTATATTTATTAAAAAGGTAAATAACATGCAAAATTTATTATTATTAGGTGACGAAGCCATTGCCCAGGGCGCCATTGATGCCGGCATTTCCGGTGTTTATGCGTATCCGGGCACTCCTTCCACCGAAATTACAGAATATATACAAGCATCTAAGGATGCTCAGCAAAGAGGGATTAGATCGATGTGGTCGGCAAATGAAAAAACCGCAATGGAAACCGCTATCGGCATGTCGTATGCCGGGAAAAAATCATTGGTATGCATGAAGCACGTCGGGTTGAACGTTGCAGCAGACGCTTTTATAAACTCGGCTATTACCGGGGCCAACGGTGGCCTGGTAGTTCTTTCCGCCGACGACCCGTCCATGCACTCCTCGCAAAACGAACAGGATTCCCGTTTTTACGGCAAGTTTTCGTTGATCCCGGTAATGGAGCCATCCAATCAGCAGGAAGCTTATGATATGACAAGATATGCTTTTGAACTTTCCGAAAAATTCGAGATACCGGTATTGTTGAGGGTTACGACACGTTTGGCCCACTCAAGGGCGGGTGTCAAAAGGCTTGGCATGGCAAGCGAAAACGAATTGCACCTGCCATCTAACCTACGTCAATTTGTACTGCTTCCGGCTATTGCCAGAGTACAATACAATCAACTTCTCGATAAACAAAACGCTATCGAAGAGGATGGAATTACTTCAGGATACAATAGATATATCGACGCTGACAACAAATCGCTGGGCATAATTGCCTGTGGCTTAGGCTATAACTATTTAATTGAGAATTTCGAGGGAGGAAAAGTCCCTTACCCGGTACTGAAAATAAGTCAGTATCCCGCCCCCAGGGCAATGATTCAGAAACTTTATGATTCGGTGGACGAAATATTGATATTGGAAGAAGGATACCCTATACTTGAAGAGTTGCTGAGAGGTTATTTAAATCTTGACAAAAAGGTTTTGGGCAGGATGAGCGGCGACATCCCGAGAGCAGGGGAGCTAAACCCGAATATCGTGGCAAAAGCCTTGGGAATGGAAATAGCCCGGGGATTCGATACGGCTGCCACGGTCAAGCCACGCCCGCCACAGCTTTGCGACGGTTGTGGGCACTGGGATTCCTTCGGCGCATTGAACGAAGCCTTGAAACCATATTCGGGAGGAAGGGTTTTAAGCGATATCGGATGCTATACCTTGAGTGCCCTTCCGCCATTGCAGTCGATAAACAGCTGTGTTGACATGGGTGCTTCGATAACTATGGCAATTGGGGCTTCGGAAGCCGGTCTAGTGCCTGCTGTGGCCGCAATCGGCGACTCCACTTTTACGCATTCGGGCATGACTGGCCTCCTCGATGCGGTAAACCGCAAAGCAAAAATCACGGTTATCATCAACGACAACTCTACTACCGGCATGACAGGCGGCCAGGATTCCTCAGCCTTCGGAAAAGTGGAAGACATCTGTCGCGGCCTTGGTGTTGAGGAAGAGCATCTTAAAATAATGAAGCCTTTGCGCCGCAATTTTGAGGAAAACGTAAAAATAATCAGCAAGGAACTTGAGTACGACGGGGTTTCCGTTATCGTCTCACGCCGCGAATGCGTTCAGACATTGGCCAGGAGGATGAAGCTAAAGCATCTTAAAAAAACAGATGCCTGATTTTATTATATAAAAAAGAAATAAGGACATGAAAAAAGATATTATACTGGCTGGTGTTGGGGGCCAGGGAATTTTAACAATAGCGACCATTATCGGTACGGCTGCGTTATCAGAGGGTCTTCAACTGAAACAGGCCGAAGTTCACGGAATGAGCCAAAGGGGTGGCGATGTCCAGTCGCATTTAAGACTTTCATCGTCAATGATAGCCTCCGACTTAATCCCTGAGGGAAAGGCAGATATGATCATTTCAGTGGAGCCAATGGAGTCGTTGCGATATGTAAACATGCTGAACCGCGAGAGTGGGTGGCTGGCAACAAGCATAAACCCGTTCAACAATATGGCAAACTACCCTGACCTTGAAGATATTTTAAGCGATATCTGGAAACTGCCAAACTATGTTACCCTCGACGCAAACAGGATTGCCAAGGATTTGGGATCGGTGCGCGCGGCTAATATTGTTGTTCTAGGGGCTGCATCGCCTTATCTGGACATTAAATATAAATCGCTTGAAAAAGCTATTGACACTATATTCGGCCGCAAAGGCGAAGATATGGTAAAGCTTAATCTAAAAGCATTGAAAGCCGGACGTGATTATGCCGAAAAACACAGCAGGAACTAAGGGGGGCTTCCTTACCTGATTAATCCTTAACATAATCTTTTACCGACCAAAAGTTGTTTTATCTATTTTTGGCAAAATTTTTCGCTATGATCAAACAGCTTGTTTTTCTATTGTTTGTTATTGTCTTTTTCGGGGGCTGCACAAGCTCTTCGCACAAAGAGAACAATAAGGAAGGCGAAAATGATATCCGTATTCCTAAAACGGAATATGGTATAATTGTAGATAGCCTGTATGTTGTAAAAGACAAGGTTAAGAAAAACGAGTTTTTGGCCGACATACTCCTGAGATACGGTGTTAGTTACTCAGATATAGATTACATTGCCCGCTTTACCCGCGACACTTTTGATGTCAGGAAAATCAGGAGCGGGAATAATTACACCCTTATTTGCGATAATGACAGCTCGTTGAAGGCCTTGTATTTTGCCTATGAGATAAACCCCTACCGCTATGTACTGTATGATTTTCAGGACAGCTTAAGCGTTAGTAGGGGAGCCAAGGAAATAGTTGTCAGGACTGACACCTTGTGCGGGGAGATAACTTCCTCGCTTTGGAATTCGATAGCTGCTGCCGGGGGCGACCCGAACCTAGCAAACAAGCTCTCGGAGGTTTACGCCTGGACAATCGACTTCTTCGGACTTCAAAAGGGCGATAGATACATAGTCTATTACGAAAGGCAATATGTTGATAATAAGTATATTGAGCTAGGTAAAATTATTGCGGCCAATTTTTATCACGGCGGAACGGATAACTATGCTTTTTATTTTCTGCAAAACGACAAGGGGGATTATTTCGACGAAAAGGGAAACAGCCTTCAACGGACTTTTTTAAAAGCACCTTTGCGGTATTCGCGGATCAGCTCGGGTTTCTCAAACTCGCGCCTGCATCCCGTCCTTAAAATCCGCCGGCCTCATCACGGCCTTGACTATGCCGCCCCTTCCGGGACACCGGTGCATTCAGTCGGCGATGGCATAGTTGTTAAGAAAGGATACCAGAAAAGAGGGGGGGGCAATTATGTGAAGATAAAGCATAACGGAACCTATTCAACAACATATATGCACCTTAGAGGCTTTGCCAGAGGCATCAAAGTGGGCAAACATGTTAACCAGGGCGACCTTATAGGTTATGTTGGCAAAACAGGACTCGCCACAGGCCCTCATCTTGATTTTCGCTTTTACAGGAACGGCAAAGCAATAAACCCCCTAAAGGTTGAATCGCCCCCGGCAAAACCTATCGACAGCGCCTATGTGGCCTTGTTCGATTCCGTTGTAAAGCGGTTTCAGCCATTGGTAAAGTATAAAACATTTAAGCCTTTATAAATCAAGTGCTGTTAAATAATTGTTATTTAGCATCTTCCATTTAAGCAGGCAATTTGCTTATGAGGCCTGGGCTGTATCCTTGTAAAGCATTTAAAACCAGGCTGCTTGCTTTTCAGCAATAGCTTTAAACACAAGCATGGCGATGAAGCCGGGCATTTTGGGGAAACTTTAATCAGTAATATTTATTGTTTTGGGCCGTCTATATTAAAAAACGATATAATATGAGACTTTTCATTCTAACAATATTTGCAATAGTTCTGTCATTTTCCTCATGTACTAAAAATGAGCTACTCAATACGAACGACAGCAGCAAGGGTTTCTGGCTTGTTGACATAAACGATATAATTCATTTCAACTCAAGTTACAATAAAATTAAATCGCTTGACAGCCCGTATTTTTTGCCTATTACGGATTTCAACATCGATGAAAGCACTGAGGTAATAGCTTATAGTTATAATAACATTGTTCACGCTTACCCGCTGAGCGCTCTCTCGATCCACGAAATTATAAACGACAGCATCGGGGACAACTATTTTGCGGTTTCCCATTGCCCCCTGACTTCAAGCACCTTGGCCTGGAACCGGTTTTTGGATGGAAAAGTAAATAGCTTTGGGGTTTCCGGCAAACTATATAAAGAAAACCTCATACCTTATGACCGCAATACGGAAAGTCATTGGTCGCAGATGCTTTCATTGTGCATAAACGGTGATTTTGTCGGGGAGACTTCTCAAACGAGCCAGTTGGTGCGCACTAAATTCTCCACTTTGAAAGCGGCCTCTCCAGATGCGCTGTTTTTATTTCATACCGAATGTGATTCAACATCATGCACGCCCAATCTTAAAAGTGTTGAGGACAATCCTGTTGATGGCGGCAATAGCGGGATTGTTGCTTCGGAAAGATATTTTGGTGTCGTCGATAGGAACAGCGCTGTTTTAATTCCGCTGTCTGGAACATCCGACGCTCTTTCGCTGAACACATTTACCGCTTTCAGCAAAAACCTCATTTACGTATCCGGCACCGACTACGACTTACACCTGGTATTTGAGACCGGGGGCCGTTCGTTTATTGTGGCCCAGAACAGCTTGCCCGTGATAATGAAAGACAATTCCGGGAACGAATATGACATCTTCGGCAATGTTATTGCCGGCCCCGATAAAGGGAGACGGCTTAGCTCACCAACAGCATATTCCGCGCATACTTTTGCCTGGGAAGACTTGTTCGATAAAAAAGAAGTGATTAAGTTCTGATACAGGTTCGGGCGGAGGAAAGTGCGACAATCGATTAATTTAATCCCTGCTTGACAAGCTCACGTCAATCATTGATCTCAAGCTTGAAACCTATACCATGTATATTGGTGATTTTTACTTTTGGGTCTGCTTTTAGATATTTCCTGAGTTTTGCTATAAAAACATCCATGCTTCTGCCGATGAAGTAATCGTTTTCGCCCCAAACGGTTTCCAGGGCAACCTCGCGCGCGAGCAGCTCGTTTTTGTTTTCACACAAAAGCTTCAGCAAAGCCGACTCCTTTCTCGTGAGCCTACGTTCGCCCTCGTCTGACTTCAAGGTGAGATTGGTTGAGTCGAATTCAAAAACACCTATGTCAAACTTCTCTATAACAGGGGCATTCGACATACTTTGATTATAGCACCTTTTCAGAATGGCCTTTATCCTAAGGTTCAGCTCTTCAGTGCTAAAAGGTTTTGTAATATAATCATCGCAACCATAATTGAAACCTTCAAGCTTATCTTCTTTTTGATTTTTTGCAGTCAAGAAGATAAGAGGGATATCCGGTTGCATCTCTTTGATTTCCGTTGCCAGTGTAAATCCGTCTTTTTTCGGCATCATAATGTCCAGGATGGCAATATCATACTTGTTCGATTTAAATAATTGCGCGCCTTCCTCACCGTCGCGTCCATGATCTACATCATAACCTATCATTTCAAGGTAGTCCTGCAAAACCATGCTCAGGTTCGAATCATCTTCAACAAATAATATTTTCACTTTGTTTTTTCCTTCCTCTATTTCTATCATACCGTGTGTCCTTTTCTATTTTGTCGCTCAGACTTAAAAAAACTTACAATTTCTTTAACCTTTTGATTGGCAAAAATACCATAAAAACAGAGCCCTTTCCCCTTTCACTGTCAAGTGAGATACTTCCGCCCAGGCTTTCAACAACATATTTCGAGTAATACAAGCCTAGTCCAAACCCCCTAACTTCCTGAATATTCCCAGTCGGGATGCGAAAAAGGTTCTTGAAAACATCTTTGTGATATTGCCTGGATATACCAACTCCTTTATCCTTGACAGAAATAAGAATCCCTTTCTTGACATTTTTAGTCTCGATGGTGATCTCCGGGATTTTTAATGAATATTTTATGGCGTTGTCCATTAAGTTGTAAATAACATTGGTTATGTGGGCTAAATCTGTGTTAACAGTAAAATCAAATGCATTGAGCCTGATATTTATTAATGCTTTGCTTTTCTCTATCCTCAGCTCGAAACTGACAATAATATTATTGATCAATTGGTGCATATCAACTTTCTCGAACTTGAAGTCGAAGTTGCCTTTCTCAAAAGAGGCTATTTGCAATATCTGCTCCACTTGCGATTGCAGGCGCATATTCTCGTAAAGAATCACATTGGCATATTTTTCCACCTTTTTAGGAAGTGTGTTGATGTTTTCCTTCACAAGCATCTCAGCGGCGAGCGATGTTGTAGCGATAGGGGTCTTGAACTCGTGGGTCAGGTTGTTTATGAAGTCGTTTTTTATCTCCGAGACTTTTTTCTGCCTTAGGATAGCATAAACGACAAAGATGTGCAGGCTGATCAATACAATGAGGAACAAAGCCGAGACAACTATCATGCTCATCATTTTTTTGGCAATTATGCCCATGCTGTTCGGGAAATAGACACCCAAATAATAATCAGCAGGTTTATAAATGCTGTAAAGCGAAAACTGAAATATGGAATTGCGTATTTCTTTTCTGTGGGAATCGTAGTTGCCGCCCACGAATTTACCGCTCAAATCGTTATAAATGCCATAAAAATAGGGGCTGTTTATGTTCATGCAGGCAAATTCGGCTTCCAATAGCGAATCAAGTACATCTACCTGAACATAATCGGTAACTTCAAGATGGACCTTCCTGCACGAGAGCAAATACAAATAATGCCTATATGCAGAATCGTTTTTCTGGTCGTAAAACTGATTTACAATGCCTTTGGTGGCTAACCTCACACTATTGTCGAACTGCTCCGTTTTTAAATCAACGGCTTGTTTAACCCAATATACCTGGGAGAACACTATTCCCGCCAAGGCAATTGTGCTTAATATGATTATTATTCTTAAAGTCCTTTTCTTCACTTTGAAAATCAAAAGTAGTACTTTGAATGCGCTATTTCGGAAATTAACCTTTTGTTAACAGTTATTAACAGCAGGTTAACAGTCGTAATTTTACAAACAACTTAGTTTTGTACAATTATAAAAATAAACGCAATTCGTTGAATTTATTATAATTAGTAAAAATATAAAAAGAAATTAATTTCTCGAACAGAATCTAAATAAAGAATATGAAAAAAAGAATTATTGCCCTTAGTTTGAGCCTTTTGTTTTTAGGTGGTATTAGTATGAACACTTATGCACAGGTAACGAACACCGTAAGTATCACCAAAGTGAAAGACAATGATGATAAGAACAAGAAGAAATCGAAGTCGAAGAAAGAGTGCGATACAAAGAAAGCGTGTGATACAAAGAAAGCATGCTGCAGCCAGGATTTTGACAGCAAATCATGTTCCGACAAAAAAACTAAGGACGACAAAAAAGATGGAAGCAAATAAAAATAGCTTTTTCATTAATTAATTTGGTTTGAACCCTTCCTCTCCAAGGAAGGGTTTTTTTTATGTTATAAAAGCCCCACCCGACTTGCCGGATGGAGCTCTCTTCTCTGATTTGCTCAATAATCAATTAGTAAAGACCAAATAATCCCAAGCTGCTAGGTCAATCTTTTTTCCCAACCCGAGATTGTTTTTCTGATTGGTAAAATAATTGGTATATTCACCGTTTACAAAATCACCTTCTATGGTAAATTCCTGTGGTTCAGGGCTTAAATTTAAAATAACAATAATCTGATCCCCATCTTTTTCACGGCTAAAGGCCACGATGTCTTCATTTTGCCCTTCTGAGATCTGTTGCATCATCCCCCCTTCTTTTCCCGCAAGCAGGGCTGCATTGCTTTCTTTAAGCTTGTTTAGCTTTTTATAAAAATCAGCATAAACATAATTGCCCCAGTTAATAGAGTCCTTGTCGAAAAACTTCAATCGCTTGTTCAGGCCGGCTTCCTGGCCAGAATAAATCAAAGGCATTCCGGGGATAGTCCAGCATAAAACGGCAAATGCTTTACTGCCATCACCAAGGCGCTCTTCAACAGTACCGTTCCATGAGTTTTCATCGTGATTGGTGATAAAGTTCATTCTGTAGGCATCTTCGGGGAAAGTAGTTCCGCTCCACAAAATATAATCCCAAAGTTTAACGGCTTTTTTATCTCCTTTCGCAATCTCGTTCATCAGGTGGAGGAGCTTCCAGCTATAGTTCATGTCGAAGGCCTTTTGAACCAATGCCACCTGGTCTTCATCCTCGGCCAACATAAACACCGGTTTTATTTCTTCCATGGAAGTTCTGGCATTTTCCCAGAAATCCACAGGGACCATACCGGCAACATCACAACGATAGCCGTCTATATCGGTTTCCGTCAACCAATATCTTAGCGCATCGATCATGGCAGCCCTCATTTCGGGATTGTCGTAATTGAACGAGATCACATCCGTCCAGTCGAAAGGGGAGATAAAATTGCCCTTGTCGTCCTTTTCATAATAATCCTCGTGCCCGTCAAGCCAAACATTGTCCCAGGAAGAATGATTAGCAACCCAATCTATAATAACTTTCATGCCCAAGTTATGGGCCTCGTTTACCAACTCCTTGAAATCCTCCAAGTTGCCAAACTCCGGGTTTACTGATTTATAATCTCTTACAGCATAATAACTGCCAAGTGTGCCCTTGCGGTTTAATTCGCCAACCGGGTGTATGGGCATTATCCACAGTATGTCAACCCCCATTTCTTTCAGCCGGGGCAAATGTGCCCTGAAGGCGTTGAAAGTTCCTTCGGGCGTATATTGCCTGATGTTTAGCTCGTAGATATTGGCATTTCTGCTCCAATCGTAATGTGATGTTACCGTCATTTCTTCTTTAGTGTTTTTTTCTTTTTTATCGCTGTGCTGTTTACATGAAACAAACAATACCGCAAGACTTAAAACGATCAGCGAAAATAATTTTTTATTCATAGTATTTATATTTTAATATTAATCTTTTCAAAGTTTGGATAAATTCCTTAGTGCTACTTAGCGTCCCGGTCTTTGCCGGGATTGTGGCTTTGCGGCATTCTTTTTTGGCCTCAAGCCGAGCCATCTTCTTTCGCCACCAAGGCTCTAAGGCTC
>JAADIS010000039.1 GCA_013151215.1 Chlorobiota bacterium
ACCTCATGGAGCTTTTGAGCTTTTATGGGACAGCACGCGGTTTCACTCAGCCTACAGGGAGGGCATTCGTGTAAAAACAAGAAACTCACTGATTGAGAATTGGAGAAAAATTACTAGGAATTCAGGCGTTTTAAACCTGTTTTAAGAGCTTATGGGATGACTGTGATTTTTGAGCGTTCTGCTAGTCTAATCGGAGTTATACTGCGAATATTCTTCTTGAGCTGTTGTTTTTCTTTCGATGACAATGAAATTTTGACTGCGACTTTCATACCGACACACACACCCTTTCAAAATGAATATGGTGCTATAATAACACTGCCAAACATAATAGTCAATTAATTCAGGACGCTACACTAGGATGCATTCATGGTAACAGCTTGGGGGCCGACTAAATCTCTTAAAGAGCCACTGTAAACGATGTCATGGCACTTATCATCTACTCATTAGAATCAACAGAAATATCGAATATTCTCATTCTCGTCACCAGAGCTTTTTGTTAGAAAAGAACAGACGCATAGGGGCCAGTAACGCAAAATAATTCAACAAAATAACGGATCTACTCATATGAGACAAATTCTGATAAAATTCTCCTGCGGATGGATTGGAAGGCAGAAGCGCCATTAGAAAGAAAACAAACAATAGACAAAGGATAATAACCTCGATGGGGCCGTGCCAGTAAAGTAGAATAAACAGCAAAGCTAAAAAAGAATAAGGAACTATTAATCTAAATATTTTGTGGGACATGAAATTAATCCATATCGGGTTCTTCAGAGGGTTGATCAAGTGTGGAACAATAAGAAGAAGCTGCCAGTTTCCAGCCAATGTTCTGATTTTTCTTTTTTTTTCCTGAGCGATATCTTTTGAAATAATATCATAGGCGACTGCTTCCCCATCAAAAATTGTACGATATCCCTTCATGCAGACATTCATGGGAATCAAGACATCGTCGAGAAGCGTTTCTTCGGGAATAGGGGCGAAGAGACTCTTTTTCATCGCGTAAATGGCCCCCGTAGCGCCAGGAACCGATCCAATATTGCTTTCCATTTTACGAATTTTTTTCTCAAAATTCCAATACATTCCTATTTCCTTATCTATTGAGCTGTTTGGAATCTCTTCAAATTTGAGTTCACCACTGACACATCCTATTTTTTCATCGTTAAAGTTGGCGACCAAATGTTTAATAGCATCTTTTGAAAATCGCTGTCTGCTGTCTCCAAAAACGATGATTTCTCCAGAGGCGTTCTCGACGCCGTGATTTATAGCGTATGCTTTACCCCGTGACGGCAGGTATGTACATAACTTTAAAAAATCACCACACCCCTTAATACCATTTATTTCCTGCCGTATTTTTTTGATGATACAATCGGTTTCATCATCAGAGCCATCGGAAACTACAACAACCTCCATCTTTTTCTTAGGGTAGTCCTGATCAAAAAGGTTTCTTATTCGGCGCTCGATATTCTTCTCTTCGTTATGGGCAGCGATTACAACGGAAACATGTGGTTCAAACCGGAAGCTTTTGTTTATCTTGTTTTTTTTTACTTTTGTCCAGAGATAAAGGAGAAGAGGATAGCCTAAATACGTGTATAGGATAAAAACCAATAATGCCCAAAATATCGTTTTCATTATTTCATTGTCTCACTATTAACCGAAAGGTTGTTTTAGAGGTAAAAGTCTGAAAGGACTTAATCCCTCCAGCCTATTCGGATAAATATAAAGGAAATCCTTGTATTTCTATTCCGTTTTTTCAAATCAACAGTCATAAGTAAATTCTTTAATTCATCGGTTCAAAAAAGTTTTTGCTATTTGGTGTTTCGGCAAATTAAGCAAAGACTCATTATCAAAATCAAAATTAACGCCCCTTGCCGGATTCTCCATTACTAGCGAACTGCTTGCAACTTTTCAAGATATGACAGATCCTGAAGCAATCGTCGACCCCGCCTCTATAAATGACATTCCCCCTAATTCTTGTATGCGCCCCAATCCACACCTTATCTCCTATAAGCAGCATATCGTTTTCTTCGCCTGTATTTTTACCTCCATTTCCACGAATGGTAACCTGCTGGTGGATTGAACAGTTATCTTCTTTTAACTAAGAGACAAAGCTTCCTTGACAAATTCCGGATCGAACATCAAGCTTGTACTGATATTGCAACCATGAGTGCAGAAACAATTTTTGACTTTTGGCCGCATGGAAATGGCCTCGGCGCTGTTCCATAATTTTAGCATATCGCATTTATAATCGAGCAGGTTTCCGATCTCTTTGGTTAGCTCGCAAAAGGCGACATCGCCATTGGCATAAATTACAGCGTCTATAGTCCCAGCATAACAATCAACAACCTTTTTCTTTTTTTCAAGAACTTCCATTCCTATTTCAAAAATTCGTTTGTGCCGTTTGGTCCAAAAGTCGTGTTTTTCATTTTTTCGGCACAAAATATCGTATAACCTGTGCATTTCCTCGACATTCAAGGCAATGGATCCTCCTTCCTTAGGATCGTTATGGCTTGAGTCACTCTGCTTAACTCCGAATGTTCCTGAAGATTCTCCCCTGATTAAATTAATTCTGACTTGAATGGCCCCGTTTCCAATCAGGTCGATCAATCCCTCAATTTCATCGACGTTCTTTTTTTGAACAGCAATCCCAGCGCCCACGGAAAGTTGTTGAAAACGATTGGAGATATCGACCAACTTATCCAAGGTTTTTATAGCGCGTTTAAAGCTACCGGTTACCATCCTTATCGAGTCGTGGGTCTCTTCCAACCCATCAAGAGAAACTTGGAAAGACAAAGGAATGGTGGGATATTCTTTCAAAAACCGCTCACAAAATTCAATTATTTTCTCCACAAGGAAACCGTTTGTCGCGATGGCTATTTCTTTTGCTTTTCCATTTTTGACAAAAATATCGACAATATCTGAAAAATCTTTGCGCAAGAAGGGCTCTCCCCCTGTAAATGAAAGCGATAGAGGGCTCTCAAATGATCCAACGATTTTAGTTATTGCATCAAGACCCAACTCATATGTGTTTTTGTTAAGAGAATCCCAATAAAAACAATGACAGCACCTGAGGTTACACTTATTGGTGACATAAAAAATAACGGCTGTAGGAGTCTTTAAATTACCCAACTTTCTTTTTCTCCGGTTTATGTACGCCTTAATAATTTTGTCTCTAACCAGAGGTGGGGCTATTTTCAACAGATTTCTACTATTTTTACCCATTTATCCTATTCCAGTTCACGTTTTGCTAAAATATATAACGATTTTTTATACTTTACCATCAATTTCTTCAAACGATTTCAGATAACTTTGTATCATTGTTTTCATTGAAAACCTTTCCCGAGTGTTCCTTTGTCCATTGTTCCCTAGCCTGAGCGACAAGTCCTTGTCTAGGATCAGCCGACTAACGCATTTTTCAAATTCCAACGCATTGTTCGGGGAAAAGAGCATGCCTGTTTCCTGGTCATTAATGATTTCATTGCATCCTCCAACAGCAGAGGCTATCACGGGAATTCCCATGCTCATCGCCTGAATGATTCCATTGGGAAACCCTTCTTTCAAAGAGCAGAGCAGAAAAAAATCCATAATCCCCAAATAATCGGCGACATCTTCTGAGTATCCCGTAAATATCACTTTGTCTTCTATTCCTATTTCTTTCGCGTACTCCTTCATTTCATCCAGTTCCCTGCCCCCCCCCACGCATAATAGAACAAGGTTGTTATGCTTTTTGTCGAGGTCTGCGAAGGCCTTTAACAAAAAAGGATAATTTTTCTCTTTCCTGAAATTAGCGACAGTACCTAAAACGATCTTATCGTGGTCAATATTATGCTTTTTTTTAAAAGACGAAGCTTTATAGTTATTCTGGTTGTAATGTTCAATATCGACTCCATTATAAATGACCTTAATTTTATGTTGGCCAATAAATCTCCCTTTCAGGATATTTTTAGAATGAGAGGAGTTACAAATCGACAAATCAACAAATTTAAGCAAAAACCATAAAGAAGCTTTATGGCGAATTTTATAGTTATGCAGCAAGTCCACAGTATGATGAATGATCTTTATTTTCTTGTTTAAGAATGACTTGATAAATACGGCGATCATAAGTCCTTTAATATCAAAAGTATTGACAACGGTTATACGCTTTTTCTTAATATAGTCATGAATTTCATAAATTTTTTCCTTTTCCCGGTATGCTTTTATGATTGGGAGAACTTTTATATCGACATCAGACTTCTGGAACTCATTCAAAAGCGCCATACTTTTGCTTGTAACGCAAATATTAATTTTAATTTCTTGAGGAAAAAATCTAGCAAAATCGAGCAATCTCATCTCCGGCCCTCCACGGTCCAGATCATAAATAATAAACAGCAAATTTATTTTTCGCATAAATTCAAAACTCTGTCGAATACTTTACACAACGCTTCCGTTTTTGCTTCCCGCGAGTGGATGCTCACATCCTCGTCAATGGGAAGGAGTTCCCCTTTCTTCCACTTGCCGACTAAATCATCGCACACATTCGAAATCTCTGTTTTCTTAGCGGGGTTTACGATGATAGAACCGGAATATTGTCTGAGTATTTGGGTGGTAGATCCATTGGGGACAATGGCTATGATATGCTTCTTCAGAGCAATATATTCGAATATTTTAGCCGGAATAATTCTGTCAGTCCCTTCAAAGGGAGACAGAGTGACTAGCAAAGCATCTGCCATTGACGCTAATGCAAGAGCGTCTTTATGGTCACAATAGCCAAGCCCGGTAATCTCCAGATCCTTATGGGCTGCAACCACATATTCTTCATCAGGTACAATCCTACCTACTATAATAATGTTTACATCCTTTTTAGATTCCATCTCGTTTATGCCTTCAAAGAAGTATTGCAGTGTAGTTGCGCTCCAAACTGTTCCCATATAAACGATATTGAATTTATCTTTTTTTATTATTTTTTTTTGGTTTTCTTTTATCCTAATTGAGCCTAAATCGTCACGATCATAGCCGTTGGTGATCGTAGTAAATTTGCGAGTGTATTTGGGATATTTTCTTTTAAATCCTTCAACATACCCCGGCGAGGCGCACACGATGGACGATGAAAATTTGATGACTATTTTCTCCATAAACCTTTCGATGGGATAGCTGATCCACTTGTTTTTTCCTCTATCAGACCACGAAGCACCAGCCAGAAAATCAACCCATTCATCCCGAAAATCCACCACCAAAGGTTTTTCTAAAATATACTTAATTATAACGCAGGCCACCAGGGAAGAAAAGGGGGGAGCTGTGACAAAAATCAAATCAATTGTTTTTTTTCTTAATGAAAACGCTTTTTTAATCAACCCCGGGAGCCAAAGAATTTGTGGATCTGGAATGAGAATATTGCTAATAAACTTTCGAGCGAATCCTCTCCCGACTTTATTGTTACTTCGTAAAACAGCGTCTTTGGTTTTATAGGAGGGTTCCAGAGTTCTCGCTCTCTCTATGACCACCCCTTCCGGGATCTCCTTTAACAAAGTCAGATCCTCCAAGGGAACCGAGGCGTTTTTCACGGATAAAACAGTGGGCTGATATCCGAATTTCCTCATATATTTGACAAATTTAGCCGGGCGTTGGACCCCGGCGCCTCCGACCGGAGGAAAGGAATAGGAAATAAACAATACGCTTTTTGCCTGAATCACTTCATAATCCTCGCAGGAACAACAACACTGTCCTGGACGTCTTTGGTTACGACGGCATTGGCACCAACGGCCACGTTATGTCCAATTCTGACACTTCCCAATATTTTGGCGACTGAACCAATAAACACATTATCTCCGATTTTAGGCACTCCATTGTCCTCTCACCCCTTTGGCTTCAATGACCACTCCCGGTGCTATTTTGCAAAAAACACCGATTTTCTCGGCCCCATTAACTTACAAGCTTTGGTGCAATTATTCATATTTTCACGAATTAGTCAGTTTGCAAATTGAGCATGCCTATTTTTCAGAAACACTTATAAAATTCATCCTATCCTTTAGGAACAGTCTGGATTCCTTATCTATCGCCATTAGGGTGACACTATAGAGAAGTAAGCCTGTGAAAACAGAAAACAAAATATTTATTTTAACAAATTCTAAAAAGATAAACATTACCACAGCGGAGATGAAATATTTTAAAAAGGAGATCCAGGGGAATTTTATTTTTAATAATTTTGAAGAGGCCTTAACTCCGAGAGCTAAAAGCATTGCATAAGATATGAGGGTAGATAAGGCAGCCCCTTTTAGACCCAGTAGAGGGACAAAGGCAACATTTAATAAAATATTAACAATAGCTGCAAACAGTGTAAGCTTGGCAAGAACTTTGGTTTTTTCTGAGACCATAAGGCCGACTGTCATGGGAGTAAGGAGGCCTTTCAAAACTTCACCGGTAATAACATACGGAAGAATAAAAACTGCACCAGAATATTTTTGAGAAGCAAGCAGAACAATAATATCTTCCCCAAGAGCGATTACACCGAAAATAATGGGGAGTCCAATCAGGCAATAGATTTTTAAAATTTTTCCAACCAGAAGTTGTCCTATTTCAGGGTTGGATCTATCCCATTCGCTCATGAGCCGAGGCATAAAGGCATAATCAAACCCCGTGACAAGTATAGCTGTGATATAAGCGCTCAGATTATAAGGGACGCTGTATGTGGCCACATCCTCAGTAGTCATGAAATAGCCGATTATGTACCTGTCTCCCATGGCCAGAATAGCTCCGGAAAAACCCATAAAGATAAGAGGAAAGCCAAAAGCAAGCATTTTAAATAATATTTTTTTGGATACAAAAAATTTTGGAAACCCCATATCTTTTAAAATAAACCAGGTAAAACCGGCAAGGACCAGGAACTCTCCGAAGAGTAGCCCAAGATAATAACCGAAAACACCATAGAAAAGTATGGAAACAAAAAAAATGGCCAGAAACATACCTGCATATTTTTCCAAAATCGCGAAAACAGAGTAGATTGAAGCCCGTTCTCCTGCTCTGTAGAAACATCCTATCAGGGCAAACATAACCCTGACAAAAATAAGGACTGAGGCACAAAGAAAAACAGATCTATAGGAAGGTGTTGCTATATGAAAATATATTAACAGGTTAAACAGTAACATGGAGATACCTACCCCTGCCAGACCAAACAAAATTGTACTGTTTATAGCTGTTGAATAAAATTCTTGTAACTGCCTTTTCTTTTTATATTCCGCGTAGTACCTTTGGGCAGAGTGCCTCAAACCTCCGGAAGCGAATATGCCAACAATAGAGATTGTAATGGAAATAAGGCTCATGATTCCATACTCTTTTTTTGTTAAAATTCTGGTAAAAATGGGGAACGAGATAAACCCCCCGGCCATGATAAGTATTTGAACCAGCATATAGGTTGAAGTTAGCTTAATAAATCTGTTAATGGCTGACATTCAGTAAATTCCTATTTTGAAATCAATGGGTCTAACGAATTAAGGTTAGATTGTGTGAGGAACGAACCACAATCTGAACCGAACAACTAATATACCTGGATCAGAAAGAGTTTCCATAAAACTAAGGTCAACAGTGTTAACAATACCACTTTTTTATTCCAGAGTGTTATTTCATATGCAGGGGCCAAAGGACCGTCCATGGATTTAGCCATATATAAACGTGAATTGGCGCTAACAAGGGCTATTATCAGTAAAATGACCAGATCATACGTCCTTGAAGAAAATAGAGAGGCCACACAATATGACGCAACGTATCCAAGGAAGCCATTTACATACATTCTCTGTTCGTCATCTGTTCCTGCATTTTCGGATGCACTTTTTAAGAGAAAAAACATGGTGGAGTAGAGCACACCGATATAGGCATACAATCCTACCAGACCCAATTCCGCACCTGCTTCAACAAATGAGTTGTGAGAGTCCCTTTTATGGTGTTCCATAAACTGATTTTTTCCAGTGCCTATGAGCGGATGAGAGCTAAACATCTCCATTCCAGCTACCCACGCTTCAACCCTCCCCATTGCAGATGCGTCATCTTTATAACCACTTGCCTGAATTGTAACAGCGGCAACGACACCAATAAGCGCCAGAAGCCATCCGACCCTCTTTAAGGATTTATTACTCAATCGGAAGTAAAACCAGAAAGCTAAACATGCAGCTAAAGACAAAATCCCCCCTCTTGATCTAGTGAGGTATATACAGTATATGGAAATCATCATTAATAAAGCGCCTGTTATTTGCCTGAAAATTTTACCCCACTGTGTAAACAGGCCTGCAGCAAAAGGAACAATAAGAACTACTGAATACGCCAAGTCATTGGGGTTATCAAAGTTTCCAATCCCTCGAATCTGCCAAACTTTCTTATCACTTGCCCACGACATGCCCATACCTGTAATATCTGTTCCATGTGCCTGCAATATGCCCATACCAGCGACTATTGTCATGAAAAAAATCATTGTCCATATTGCAACTCTAAGTTTTATCTCCGTGTCCACAATGGTGACAATAAAATAATAAATTAAAGCCAATTTTAATGTCGCTATAGCAGTGTCGATTATAAGTGTTATCCAATTCACAGATAAAGTGGATATGACAATTAACAAAAAAAACAGCCCTACAAATTTGTCCTGCGGTGTGCGAAATAATTTCTTAGGAATCGGGCTAAGCACCCAGCCAAACAACATAGTCCCCATTACTCCAAAAACCAGAGGACGGCCTCTCAAGCTAGGCACAAAATCCTGGGGGCGGACAATAATAAGAAAAATGAATAGAAGGAGGCCTGCGAAGAGCATTAATCAGTGCCCTCTGCTCGACTTGAATGAATCAAAGCTTTTTTCCATTACTATCCTAATATTTATTTTTCATTTCATGATTGACCGATCCACTTTAATAGTTAAGTGTCTTAAAAATTTCAAACTATTTATTAAAAAGAACGGTAAAAAGGTCAAAACAAAATAAAAGACAATTCTTACATTCAAGATATTACGTCCGATTATCTTTGTACACACACCATGGCATTTTTCATATTCTGACATAAAAAAATATTGATCTATCAAACTTTCCCCCCTAACCAAATACGCTTGTTTCATTGGAGGGTAAATAGATGGGTGAGTTTCCGGATAGAGAGATACTATTTTATCGAGATTATCCAGGGTGCCAATAGGTATATCTGTCTTGTCAGAGATATTGTTTGCATGTTTCCTCCTCTTCACAAGCACCTCTCCAACACCAGATATGGTATGGTTCTTCGCAATTCTCAAATAAAGATTTGTGTCTTCAGCCGTTATAAGGGTATTATCAAATCCTCCAATTTCTTGTAAAATAGAAGTATTAACAACAACTGTTGACAGCAGAATATGGTTTTGCACCAATAGCTTATCGAAAAGACTCCCTGAAAAAACCTTTTTCGGGGAGATTGTCAACTCTCTACCAGTTGTCATATCAAAATCAACAAATTTGGAATAAACCATGACTGAGTCACTATTTTCCTTAATGCAACTGAGCTGCTTCTCAAGTTTAGTAGACACCCAAATATCATCAGAATCCAAAAACGCTACAAACTCACCTTGTGCCATGAAAATCCCCTTGTTTCTCGCGGCCGCTGGTCCGGAATTTTGCTGTTTTATGTACCTAACTCTATCTTTATAAACAGAAACAACCTCATCCGTATTGTCAGTAGAGCCATCATTCACTACTATTACCTCAATCGCATCATATGTTTGAGCTAAAGCAGAATCGATAGCCTCAGACAAGAAATCTGCACTGTTATAAGTCGGGATTATTACGCTAACTTTTCTTTTACAAACACCCTTCACAGGTTAAACCACTCCTGATACAAACTGCAAAACCGGTCGGTTAGCACATCCAAAGAATAAACAGACTCAACTTCTTTCCTTGCGTTCCCCCCAAATCGCTCCATATCAAAGTCCGAATCAAGAGTCTTTATAATCGCAGCGGCCAATGCGTCAGAATCATTGGGAGGAACAAGCACCCCGGTCTCACCATTTTTTATAATCTCTTTAAAACCTCCATTCGCTGTAGCAATCACAGGCTTTCCACACGCCATAGCCTCTAGTACAGTATACCCAAAAGCCTCCCAAGAGGATGGCAAGGCACAGATGGTAGAACCCTGTATTTGCTTCACTAAGTCCACCATTTCCATGTACCCAGTAAAAATTACATTATCCTGACCAAACACGATACCCTTTACGTATTCCAGCATAGACCCTCCATCGGGAGCAGAAGAAGTGTCACTTCCTACAAAAACAAACCTGACATTAGGTCTTTTCTTTAAAACCTTCATAGCGGCATGGGCGAGAATATGGACCCCTTTGCGGAGTTCAATCCTGCCGAAATAGAGGATGGTGGGATAATCACTTTTTACCGGACCACCAGGAGAAAAGAAGCTTGAATCAATAGGGTTTGGAAGAATAGCGATTTTTTTCGCTCTGATTTTAGAAAAACCCCTAACTTTACCCAAAAGGCTGTCACTAACAGAGGTTACATAGCGTGCCCTGGAAAGAGCCTTTTTTTCACACAAGTAGTCAAACCTGTTTTGCATATCTGGCTTTCTCTCGTTTAACATATCGCCTAAAAACTCCGGAGTATGAAGACGGATTATCAGCCGGTCATTATGTGTATAGGTGCCCCACAACCCTTGGGCCAGATAATCAGGACACTCTATCACATCAACCGGTCTCCTCTTTGATATCCGATCGATAGCCCTTACCATTTCATAAGAAAATATAATATTACCGAACCTCCACCCGGCTTTAATATTCATCTTCTTGTCTGAATTTATAAAATGGTAATGCACATTGTTTACATGCTCATACCGCTCCTTACTATCACAAGCTCTTGTTATCACAGAGACTTCATGCCCTTTCAAGGCAAAACCGTTAGCCATTTGATACGCATATCTCCCTATACCTCCAAGACTATCCAAAGGGTTATCTCTCGACACCAGACAGACATGCATCTAAGGACGATCCTCCCTTAAAAGTTTATATTGAAACAAAACAAACCTGGGCAAAAAAAGCAGAATTCTTTTCACATAGCCAAACCTGTTACGTACCTTTTTAAAAATAGTCGCGCCGGGAGAGGCCCAGCTTCTAGAGTGGTAAATTGTAAGTGCATCGACAAAATAGTTGTACGCAAACAAAAGGTCTCTTTGGCTTAAATGCGCAGTATGAACGACCGGAGTAAACCCGTTAAAATCACTCGTTACAACATTCCTGTTGAAATGTCCTTTCTGTTTCGCCTCATCCTTGTATTTTGTTCCGGGATAAGGAGTCAATATACTGGCAGAAAAATCACCGCCTAAAACCTTCGCCATCTTCAACCTATTTTTAATCTCTCTCCACGAATCAGTCTCAAACCCAATAATATAAAAAAACTGGACCTCTAGTCCGATTTCCCTGCAATACTGCAAATTCTCCATTATCTTTTGTATAATAGATTTTCCTTTTTGACCAATGGACTTAAGAGTCTCCTCATCAAAGGTTTCAACCCCCGTCATAATGCGCATGCAATTGGCCTCAGCCAGGCACCTTATGGTCTCCTTTGTTAAATACTCTATCTCCAGTTCAACTGTCCAAGGCATGGAAAGTCCTCTCTCTACAATTTCCTTGCAGACGTTAAGAGCCCAGGACTGTTTAAAAGCAAAGTTAGGATCCCTGAACTGAACCAACTCCGCCCCCATCTCCTTTTGCAAATACTCCATCTCATCAACCACATTTCCAGGAGACCTGTTCCTCCATCTGCTTCCTTGTGTCACATGATAAGGGCACATTGAACATCCCCTTGGGCACCCCCTGCTTGCCAGCAGAAAAAAGAGGTAACCCTCCCCCTTTCTTGTATGCATTAAAGGGACATACTGCTCAAAAGGAAGCAGGTGCCAGGCAGGAAAAGGCAAGTCGGTCGGATTTGACATAAAGACCCATTCCTGAGGATTTGGAGAGACAGGATTTCTCTTTAAACTCAGAACACCCCTTGGTAGAGTCTCCTTGCTAAAATCACGCAGCCAGTCCGGCAAAATAGCCTCAGGCTCCCCCCATAAAACAAACTCTGCGGCAGCCTCTTCTTTCCACTCATTGAAAGTAGGTAAAATTACATTTCCAAAAAGAAAAAAGGAGACTTGCGGAAAAAACGCTTTCAACTGGTTGGAAAACTCAATATCTTTTTGTAAAGATGGCAAAGAGAGACGAATACCAATTAGAAAGGGAGCACATTCGGTTATGATTTTTTGGGTTTCTGGTTGCCCTAATCTAAGGTTATGGGCATCAATAATCGCAACATCATACCCCTCCCGTTCGCAAACCGCCGCAGAGTAAAGAAGATCCAAAGGCGCTGTTGTCAACCTAAAGGGTGCTCCAGGCTTTGCAATGCCAAGTCCGCCTGCCTTGTCTTTATCTGAAACATACCCGGGAACCTCTGGAGGATTTATAAGGAGTATCTTTTCTTTCAAACGACTATTCCAACTTTTTAATAATTCTTGCAGGAGCTCCAACTGCCACGGAGTCAGACGGGATGTCTTTTACCACTACTGAATTGGCTCCTATAACCACATTATCACCAATGTTAACACCCTTGAATACAGAGGATTTAGCGCCTATCCAGACATTATTTCCAATAATAACATCAGCCCTTTTAAACCCCTGCTCTACAAAAGGTATATCAGAAAGATGATAATTGTGATCGTGGTCCCGTATGGAAACTGACTCAGCAATCATGCAGTTGTCGCCAATAACTATCCTTTTATCACAATGGATAATAGAGAAATAGACTATTTCGACATTTCGACCAATAGTCAACTCTCCTCTGACCTTGATACTTACATAATTACGTATCTGTGTTTCAGCTCCAATTGACATAACACTTTTATGGTTCAAAAGAAAATTCGCATATGGAGATATCACCGCATCAGGGGCTATATTAACCTCTTTTCCAACCTTTTGTAGCCTTGCACAACAAGTTTCCGTCAGGTAATATTCATACCGGCTTTTCAGATTATCTAGCAAACCAAAAAGAAAAAACTTTATCTTTTTTTTAAAAAACATATATCTTAAAATTATCAACCTTCATTAAAGTATTAGTCACCCTGACATTTGTTCGTACTCTATGTTCAGTTTTAATCAAATTCGTTTTAAGGGGAGCCTTGACAAGTGGCCGCCCGTTGTGGAAAGGGACAACCTCCCCCGCCTTTCTGTCGATTTCCATGCCGATAGTACCCCACCACCCAAAACCTTTCTCCTGAACAGGAAAATACTTCCCCAAAACCAGCCAATCCTTTTCTGCTCCGCTAGATTGATCAATATCATACTGCCATACCGCAACAAACCAATCCTTTCCATCATTTTCAGTCAAATACATTACTTCAACATAATGGCCCCCGTCCACAAAATACCCTTGCAAAGTATATTCCTTTCTCCAAACTTTTGATCCAGGCACAAATACAGGACAAAAAGAAGCTTCAACATAGTATTTTGCTTGTAAAGGCATTATTCCGTCATTAATTTTTTTTTCAGCAATGGTACCTCTGTACTCAAACCAACTAAGAACGGTGTCCTCTTTGTTATACACAAAGTTTGCGGATAAGACATTCCCTGTAACTGCCTTAAGAAATTCAGACTTCCAGTCTGCATCATAATTTAAATACCCACCTCCGTCACCAGTAAACCTCTTCCAGTTTTTTAAAACATTTCCGTTTTTTTCTTTAGTCTCAAAATCTTCCGCCACAGATGGTGGAAAACTCAGATTTCGAACTTCAGAATTATTCTTAGCAATATTTTTAACAGTAAATTGCTTAATCTTTGCTATATCTAATTCAGACAAAGGGTCTTTATTAATATTGGAGAAACGGGTAAGATGTCGCTTTATTTTATACGAGACTTTGCATCCAACGTACAAAATCAGACTACCGACTATTACTAAAACAAAACATGTTAAAACTTTAGCAGTTGTAATATGCATTATCCTTAGGAACTGTCACAAAATAACTCAAGGCCCTTTGTGGGCCTGATATCATCTGCACATGATACCAAAAGGCAAAATTATCTTTTGGAAAGCCCTGATATAGCCGAATTATACCACCAAGGCAAAAAATTACTAATCTCAAGGACCTCAAGTTATTTTGCACCTTCGTTCATGTTTCAGGTCTTGATATTTGACAAAAACCTTCGGGACTTTGTTACTTACGTTGCGTAAATATTAACACGTTTTAAACTACTTCTTTTAGCCACAGACGAACACGGACATACACGGACGTGAGTGAAGATCTTTTGACATCTGCCTTCTTCACCTTAAAAACGCACTCTGTACACTCTCAGCATAAAAAATCATGCAACAATTAGGTTAAATTAAAGCTTTAATAGTACGCATAAACTTATCAGAAGAAATAATAATGGTGTTGACATTTTTTTTAGCATCAGAAAAATTCTGGCTCTTCAGGAAAATTTGTGGGTAAAAATTAGTGTATAAGGTATAAAAGCTCTTAATAGAGAAATATTGAAAGTAGCGCATTCTGCCTCCACTCTGGCAAGATGGAAGTGTAAAGCAACCATTCATCAGAGAAAAGGAGACAGAATGCAACTTAA
>JAADIS010000117.1 GCA_013151215.1 Chlorobiota bacterium
TGCCGTCATGCGTAACCAAAGAAGAGGAAATGGCACCGTTGTCGATATCCAGCAAAAACTCCTGGCTGTTGAGAATTGTGCCATTGGTGTCAGTTTTCAAAACCATAAGGTTTACGCTGTCGTTCCAATCCCTTATTGTTGCACTTATGAAAAGTATGGAGTCTTCCAAAATATTAATTGTTGAAGACCCTCCGCCATTGGCCTCTATCAAATCTTTTTGAAAAACCTGATTACCGCTTGGATCCAGTTTGAAAAGCGAAGGGTCGTCGCCCCATTCCTCATCTGCTTCATCTGTTCCTACTCCATAGATAAAGTTATTTGAATTAAACACGGCTTCAATAGCCCCGCCAACATAAAACTCACCTACACCCCATAGTCTGTGCCAAATTTCGTTGCCATTGCTATCAACCTTGATAAACATGGGTCGTACCCATCTGGCATTGGTATCATAGCCGGGTTCCCACTCATAATAACGGCCACTTATCAAATACTCATTTGCATAGTTCTTTATGGTTTGGTAACCCTCTTCGGCATTGGTGCCAAGTGTCCATTGTGCTTGTACTTTTTTCCAAAGTATCTCACCATTGGCATCAATTTTAAAAAGCCATATCCGTTTATTGGCAAGGTCGTCGCCCCAATAGGCCAACTGTATCAAATAACTGCTGTCGGGCATCTGCTGCACACTATAGTTAAATTGGCTTTCTCCCTGGCTTATGAACACTTTGTTCCACTGCTTTTCGCCACAGGCATTTAGTTTCATTAGCATTACATTTCTGTAACCATATTTATATGTACCGCTGAAAAGTATATAACCACCATCGAAGGTTTGCTGTACCTGAGTACCGTCAACACCATTATCCGATTCATCACCTATTGTTTTTTGCCATAGCATTTCACCGTTTATATCTGTTTTTATAATGAAGCCCTGTTTTATGGAACCTGATGTGTTTTTACTATGCCCGCCAATAATATATCCGCCATCGTAGGTTTCGGCAAGTCCCCTTACGGCATAGCTCTCATCCTCTCCGTAAACCCTTACCCAATCGTCTTGCGCGTTTCAGCAAAACACCCCCGGGGGTGTCCGGTGGCAGCCCATGCACCGGGCTCTTGCCCGGGTGACTGGCCTTACTGTCCAAATAAAGAAGATCGGTGTTCTCCTCACAAACAACAAGGCCGTTGTTCAATACAGGCCTTGTTTTATGGGGCATTGCCACGGCAGTGTTTGCATATTGCTTGTGCGCAAAACTGTGGGAAGAGTCTGTAAGGATGCCGCTCCCGGGCTGGGCTGTTATGGCACTGCCATACAACAGCATTACAGATATGCCCGACAAAAAAGCCGATATACCTTTCATTGGATGTTTATTGATTCTTACCATTTTTCAAATATACTGGTTTAATAAGTGCCCAGGCTCCCCCTCTATCGTCCTATTACCACTTTCTCCTTATCTATTATCCTGCCCCTGTCCAACAAAATTGCAACATAAAGGCCGGGCGGCAGACTGCCGATGTCCATTTCGTATTCCATTTGGGAAGGATTGAGTTTTATGGCCTTTGCCTTGATGCCCGAAGTTTTTACCTGAATCCTCGGATTTAAACACACCATTAAAGTGTGAAGATAAACTCTCAACCGTAAGTATATAAATAGTTGAAGTGTCTTGTTCCGGTATCGCTATACTCTTAACACCAAAAACTTCGGGAATGTTTGTAGTAAGACATATCCATGATTTTCCACCATCCATGGTCTTCCATAAACCGGAATTATGGGTTCCCGCATAAATAATATTATGGTTGTCTTTATTTACATTTAAAGAATAGACCCATCCTTTTCCAAAAGTTGAATTAATTTCTTTTGTTTGACCGGTTGGCCCAAAATAATTCCATACATGAGATGTGCCCGTCTTGTTACTTGTGTCAAGCGGGATATTTTTCAGGTATTCATTCATCAATTCCATATAGGTATTAGTCGTTCCATTTTCATCATTCCGCATACCCATATAGTTTTTCCAGCGCAGGTAATCTTTAAAGCCGGTACCTTGCATACTGTCGGCTCCCCTTACCATTAAAACTGAATCGTAATAGGCATCTTGCTGTGCTACGATGTTAAAATAATTGTTGGTTGAATCGTTGATTTGGGCTTTTAACGGCATTTTAACACCAAGAAAGATTAATAAAAAGGCTGTTGCAATTAATTGCCATTTGCACCCCCCCCCCAACTGAATATCAGTTCCGAGGCCTCGGAATGGGTTCTAAAGTTTACTATTTTCATAATACTGTTTTTGTCCCCGGAAACCGGGTTTGTTGTTCCTAATTATTTAGGGTGCATCAAAGATAGGAAATGTTTTTGGGGAAATTAACAAACGTGTGGATTTTTTTTGGAGTTGCTCAATCTTTGATGGCTTACCAACACATTTTCTATTCAATTAAAAAACTAAATTTGCGCAAAAATATTTTTACGATAAATGTTTGTACTCATATCACCGGCCAAAACACTCAAAACAGATATTCCCGCAAGGGAAAATTCTTCTTTACCCATTTTATTAAGTAGATCTAAACGTATTGCTTCTACTTTACGCAAAATGAAACCACCTCAATTATCAGAATTAATGAGCATAAGTGCTAAACTGGCCCAACTAAATTACGAACGATATAAAGTATGGAAGATTCCTTATAGCGTGGAGGAAGCAAATAACGCAATTTTTAGCTTTCGCGGGGAGGTATTCAGGAGTTTGGATATCGACAGTTTTAATGACGCTGAACTTGAATACACCAATAATCATTTAAGAATTTTATCAGGTTTATACGGTATATTAAAACCCATGGACGCTATTCTTCCTTATAGATTAGAGATGGGCACAAAGTTAAGTATTGGTCGTTATAAAAACCTCTATGAGTTTTGGGGTGATCAAATAAGCTTACACATGAAAAAGGAAATGGAACAAAATGGGGAAAGCACACTTATCAACCTTGCCTCAAATGAATATTTCAAGACTATTAAGGTAGAAAAACTAACCGCCAAGGTAATTACTCCCGTATTTATGGAGCAAAAAGGCTCTAACTATAAGGTAATAAGCATATTTGCAAAAAAAGCAAGGGGCATGATGGCCAGATTTGTCATAAAGAATAGAATTGAACAGGCAGAAAGCCTCAAACATTTTGATGAAGGAGGCTACTTTTATAATGATAAAATGAGCGATAAAACTCGATTTGTGTTTACAAGATAATTTTTTTCAGGTCCTACTCCATTGATTACAAATACCTTAAAAAATAAATCAAAAAAAGATGTATTTTTTTCTCCACGGCTGTTGCAAATATGGAATTAAGGTTTAATTTTGCACCCGCATTTAACGCAAGAGGTTCTTATAAAGATTTAAATCAGTTTTTAGGCAACGGAAGGCGCCGTTTCGGCGGTCAA
>JAADIS010000097.1 GCA_013151215.1 Chlorobiota bacterium
GAATTTGACCTGGCGGGAAATCCAAGGGTTTTTGGCGGAAGAATTGATATTGGAGCATACGAAAACCAGAGCGTTTATGTAAAAATAAACGAGTCGCCTGTTTACAGCAAGATAAAGCTTTACCCCAACCCCGGCAGCGGCAAGGTCTATATAGACATACCCCCCGGAATGGAGGGCGCATGGATCGATATCGTCGACGGCCAGGGCCGGGTTCTCATGCGCCGGCAGATAAACTATAGCCCGGCCGTGCTCTCGCCCTACAAACTAAAGCCGGGCATCTATTTCTACCGTATCTACGATGAAAACAGAATTGTCAAGAGCGGGAAGTGGGTGAAAAGGTGAGAAGTTTAATGGTACAATGGGATAATGATACAATGGTACAATGGATTAATGGTACAAAGGCTATAAATCCCTATATCTCTAGAGGTATCCTAAAAAGTGAATACTCAATTTCTTGATCCTTTCTCCTATGCCGAAATGCCGATTCTAAATGCCCAGCAAGCTTTCCACGGGACTGTTTCCGCCAAAGAGCATTTTTTCGGGATTTTCAAGCATTTCTTTTACTTCTACCAAAAAACCAACCGAAGTGCTTCCGTCGATAATACGATGATCATAAGAGAGTGCAACATACATTATTGGATGGATTTCCACTTTTCCGTTGATGGCTACCGGACGTTCAACAATATTATGCATGCCTAAAATAGCACTCTGCGGAGGGTTTAATATGGGCGTGGACAACATTGAGCCGAACACCCCGCCGTTGGTAATCGTAAAGGTGCCGCCCGTCATGTCGTCGAGGCTAAGTTTGCCATCCCTGGCTTTTAATGCCAAACGTTTAATCTCGCTTTCTATTTCTGCCAAACTGAGCATTTCGGCATTTCGCACTACCGGAACCATCAAGCCTTTTGGTGCGCTTACGGCAATCCCGACATCAACATAATCGAAGCCTAGTATTTCGTCGCCGCTGATCTGGGAGTTTATTGCCGGGAAATGGGCGATGGCCTCCGTTATAGCCTTTGTGAAAAACGACATAAAGCCAAGTCCAACACCATGTTTTTCCTTAAAAACCTCTTTGTACTTTTTGCGGATAGCCATAATAGGGCTCATGTTCACCTCGTTGAAGGTGGTGAGCATTGCAGTTTCGTTCTTTACCGATACAAGTCTTTGCGATAGTTTCTTGCGCAACATAGTCATTTTAACCTTGCTGCTCTTACGTGACCCCGTCCAGGGGCTTGAACCGATATTATTGGCTTTTATCTGGTCATTGCCCTTATTTTCCTTATAGAATCTAACATCTTTCTTGCTTATCCTATACGATTTAAAAAACTCCAATAGATCGTTCTCGCTTATCCCATCTTCCTGCATGAGTTTTTTTGCCAATGGCGAAACTATCGTATCATAGTTGCTTGCAACGCTTGTGTTTGTTTTCTCACTTAATTGTTCGGCCTTCGGCTTATCAACTGTTTTCGCCTCCACGTAAGCGGTCTTTGTTTTAATATCCTCGGTTTCCGCTTTCTTTTTCGGCTTGCCTTTGGCAGAAGTATCGATTACTGCTATTATGGAGCCGACCTCAATGGTTTCGCCTTCTTCCACTTTTAGCTCGATCTTGCCGCTTTGGGTGGCCGGGATGCTAAGGGTGGCTTTATCCGAATCCACCTCAACTATATCCTGGTCCATTTCTACAAAATCGCCGGTTTCTACCAGCCATGATGCTATTTGCACTTCTGTTATCGATTCGCCCGGGCTTGGGACTTTTATTTCAATCAACATGTCCGTATTTTTTATACTAATCTGGTTTTTTTATTCATTACACTACAACAAAGGCTTCTTGCCGCTATGGAAAGCCGAGCTCATTTCATCCAACTTATATTTTTTGAGTTCCTTTTCAAACGATGACCATTTATTGCCGATACAGGCCATTTTGCAATCGTCGTTAATATAAGGACAATCGCAAACCCCAAAAGCCTTATCCATAATCTTCTTATAGCGAAGTTTATGGAATTTGGGACTACCTGTTGCAGGACTGCCGCTGGCGGGGCGGGCAACCAGCTCAAAAACAATATTGTCGTCAACAAATTGTTTCCTGAAGAAATCCCCGGGCCCCATATTGGCCGGCTCTTCCTGTACCCATAAATAAGATGTGGCCTTATTATATTTAGATATGAGGTTGAGGATTTGCGTTTTCGGAAACGGAAATAGCTGCTCTATCCTTATCAGGGCCACGCCTGTTTGTTTTAACTTTTCCCTTTCGGCAAGCAAATCGTAATAAACCTTACCGCTGCAAAAAATCAACCTATGTGTTTTGTCGGGTATAAGCTGGTCGTCGTCGATAATCTCTTTGAAGCCACCCGAGGTGAATTCATCGATTTTGGAAATGCATTTAGGATGTCTCAGCAAGCTCTTTGGGGTGAAAATCACCAGTGGCTTCCTGATGTCGCGTTTAAGCTGCCGGCGCAAAACATGAAAGAAGTTTGCCGGAGTTGTGCAATTCACGATTTGAAAATTATTTTCGGCGGCAAGCGTCAAAAAACGTTCTATCCTCGCACTGGAATGCTCGGGGCCTTGTCCTTCAAAACCATGTGGAAGGAAAAGCACCAGGTCGTTCATTATGTTCCATTTATCTTCGGCACTGCTCAAAAACTGGTCGAATATAACCTGTGCGGTATTTGCAAAGTCGCCGAACTGTGCTTCCCATATTGTTAGTGAATAAGGCGAGGCCAGCGAATAGCCATATTCGAAGCCGAGAACGCCATATTCCGACAATGATGAATTATAAACATCAAACTTTGCCTGCGAAGGGCTCAGATTGCTCAAGGGGACATATTTATCCGTTGTGTCCTCAACGTGCAATACGGCATGCCTATGCGAAAAAGTGCCTCTTTCGACATCTTGCCCGCTCAATCTTACCGGGATTTTTTCGTCGAGCAAACTAGCGTAAGCCATTAGCTCGCCCATTGCCCAATTCAGTGTGCCTTTGCCAACAACCATGTCTTTGCGCTGTTTTTGAAGCCTTATGGTCTTGCTGAAGAATTTCATGGTGTCGGGCAGACCCGAAATTTTATCAGTAAATTCGAGGAGCTTCTTTTTAGGGATTGCGGTAACTGGCGATTTCAGGAAATCGGAATCATCGGCTTTTTTGATTTTCTTCCAGGTTTCGCCTAGGAAGTTGTCCATGCTGCTAGGCGCATGAGTTTTGCTTGCTTTTAGGTTTTCCTCTAATTTCTCGTTAAGTGATCTTTCCTGGGCCGTACAAAACTCCTCGTCAACAACATTTTCATCAATGAGTTTCTTTTTGTATATCTGGTAACAATCAGGGTGTTTTGCAATAGCCTTATATAGAATAGGTTGTGTGAACCTTGGCTCGTCCCCCTCATTATGCCCGTATTTGCGATAACAAAGTATGTCGATAAACACATCCTTATGGAAGGTATTCCTGAACTCCATCGCTGTTTGTATGCTGAAGGAAAGGGCTTCCGCGTCGTCGCCATTGACGTGAAAAACCGGGGAGAGGGTGGTTTTTGCCACATCGGTGCAATAAGTGCTGGAGCGGGCGTCGAGATAATCGGTAGTAAAACCAACCTGGTTGTTGATAACGAGATGAATAGTCCCGCCGGTAGAATAGCCTTTGAGGTCCTGCATTTGAATAACCTCGTAAACAACGCCCTGGCCTGCTATCGATGCGTCGCCATGAATTAGTATAGGTGCTATCTTGTCGGAGTCGCCCTTATAAAACTTGTCTATCTTGGCTCTTGTGATCCCCTCAACCACAGGGTCAACGGCTTCCAGGTGCGAGGGGTTGGGGGCAAGGGTCATTTTAACGTAGTGCTTGTCGATGGTTTTTCGCTTTACAGTATAGCCCAAATGGTATTTGACATCCCCGAGCAAGCCTTCATCGTCATAGCTCACCCCTTCGAACTCATAAAAGATATCCTCATAAGGTTTTCTCAGGATGTTGGCCAAAACATTGAGACGTCCGCGGTGAGGCATCCCGATGATGAATTCCTCAATTCCCAGCTCGCTGCCTTTTTCCATAACGGCATCCAAAGCGGGAATCAAGGATTCGGCACCTTCGAGGGAAAAGCGTTTCTGACCCGGGAACTTCTTCTGAAGGAATTTCTCGAAGAAAACGGCCCGCATAAGCTTTTGAAGGATGTATTTCTTCAGCTCCTTATTATATGATGGTGTGTTTTTGCTTTTCTCTATCTTGTTTTTCAGCCAGTTAACTATTTTTTCGTCGCGTATAAAAAGATATTCGACACCAATGGAATTACAATAGGTCTGTTCCAGAAAACCAATAATGTTCTGCAATCTTGTTTTCCCAAGCCCTATTTCGGAACCTGCCTCAAAATCTTTTTGTAGGTCTTCCTTTGACAAACCATAATTTGAAACGGATAAATCAGGTTTATACTCCCTTCTTTTCCTGACGGGATTTGTTTTTGTGAACAAATGGCCGCGACGGCGATAGTCGTTTATCAGGTTTATTACCTTGAACTCGCCGGATGTTATCCCGCTTTGCGTTGTTGGTTTGATCGTATATTCGGTTTGGCCGAAGTCGAAACCGGCGAAGAAGGTTCTCCAGGCTTTCTCAACCGAATCGGGATTTGATTTATATTGTCGGTATAAACCATCTATTATCTGAGGATCGGTATTGTTGACGAAGTCGTTATTATCCATTTAACAAGGAGTTATTTTGATGCTTTCAAATATACAAAGAATATTTATAGTGGGGGCAATTTATTTAGAACGAGTGTAAATAGCAAACAAGAGCCTAAAAAAACCCGCCTTGCCTTAAGCGAGACGGGTTTTTCTTTTTATTTAACCTATTTATTCAGGATGGATAGCCTCAACCGGGCAAACATCGGCACAAGCGCCGCAATCCGTACAAAGATCAGGATCTATAACATAGATATCACCTTCTGAGATTGCCTCAACAGGACATTCGTCGATACAAGTACCACATGCAGTACAATCGTCTGAAATTTTGTAAGCCATAATATTATTGTTTTAATATTTATAAAATAGTTTGCAAATATATGGATATTGTGAAAGTGGTATCAAAAAATTGCTTTTTTTTCATATTTTTACTGTTCGCCGATTAACAGTAACTATAAGAGTTCCAGAATTCAATGTGATTTTATTGTTAATTTTTAAAATATTAACGTCTGAAAATGCCTATTTAAAATTTAGACTTATTATAATTAAGCGGGCCCAAATCCTGATGTTATGGATTGTTGCATATATCGAGTTGAATAACAATCGTTTGCGGAATTGATCATTTCGCTTTTTTTTAAACTTTTAATGTTAAAAAAAACTCGGTACTTGTTTCCGGCTTTTAATTATTGATTTACATTTGCCGTATAAAATCTTTATTATGACTGAGGTTAAAAATAAAATCATAGAACTTAAAAACGCAGTTATTCGTTTTGCGGGTGATTCCGGCGACGGGATGCAGCTGACAGGCAATTTATTTTCGGATTCGACGGCATTTGCGGGTAACGATTTTGCGACATTCCCTGATTATCCTGCTGAGATAAGAGCGCCTCAGGGCACTGTTGCCGGGGTTTCGGGCTTTCAGATCCATTTCGGGAGCAATGATATCCACACTTCCGGCGACTTGGCAGATGTGCTTGTTGCCATGAATCCGGCTTCGCTGAAAGCAAACATGAACTGGATAACGAAGGATGCGATTATTATCGTTGATAATGATGCGTTCACGGAGAAAAACATAACAAAAGCCGGATACGAGGACAATCCCCTGTCAGATGGCAGTTTAAACGGGCATTTGGTTGTTAACGGCCCCATTGCAACGCTCACCAAAAATGCGGTAAGCGAGCTTGACATTGATAATAAATCGGCCCAAAAGTCGAAGAACATGTTCGCTTTGGGGATGATCTTTTATATGTTCAACAGGGACTTCACAAAAACCTTCAGCTTTTTCGAGAACAAGTTCAAGTCGAAGCCTTTAGTTGTTGAAGCAAATAAATTAGTGTTGAAGGCCGGGTATCATTATGCCGATACTATTGAGGCCTTTGTAAACACATATAAGATAGACCCGGCCCCATTAAATAAGGGCACTTACCGGAACGTAACCGGTAATTTGGCCACGTCATGGGGTTTGTTGGCTGCTGCCGAGCGTTCGGGGCTAAAGCTTTTTATCGGTTCATATCCTATTACTCCTGCCACTGAGATTCTTCAGGAACTGGCCAAGCATAAGCAGTTTTCCGCCATTTCGTTACAGGCGGAGGATGAGATAGCCGGTATTGTTTCAACTCTTGGCGCAAGTTTTGCGGGCGCACTTCCGGTTACCAGCACTTCGGGCCCGGGCTTGTCCTTGAAGAGCGAGGCCCTCGGCCTTGCCGTAATGACTGAGCTTCCTCTTGTTGTCGTGGATGTTCAAAGGGGCGGCCCGTCAACGGGATTGCCCACAAAATCGGAGCAGAGCGATTTATACCAGGCTTTGTTCGGAAGAAACGGGGAAGCCCCCTTGATCGTTCTTGCCGCAAGTAGCCCGTCCGATTGTTTTTATTCGGCATTTGAGGCAGTCAAGCTTTCGGTTGAGCATATGACCCCTGTAATTTTGCTTACCGATGGTTCACTGGCCAATGGATCGGAAGTTTTTAAGATACCTAAAGTTAGCGATCTGCCAAAAATATACCCTCCCATAGTTAAAGAAAACGACCCTGATTTTCAGTCGTACAAGAGGGATGAAAAGAAGCTGAGCCGTCCGTGGGCCATCCCCGGAACAAAGGGCCTGCGTCATCGCATAGGTGGTTTAGAGAAGGAGAATATCACGGGTAACGTATCGCACAGCCCTGAAAACCATGAGCTTATGAGCAGGTTGAGAGAGGAAAAGGTTGAAAGGGTGAGCAATTTCATTGTTAATCAAGATATTATTGGCGATCACGATGCCGACACTTTAGTCGTAAGCTGGGGCGGAACGCATGGAGTTATGCTGACTGCCGTCGAGCAGCTGCTGGACGAAGGACATTCAATTGCTTTGGCACATTTTAAGCATATAAAGCCTCTTCCGAAAAATGCGGAAGAATTATTTAGCAGATATGAGAAAATACTTGTCTGCGAAATTAACCTGGGCCAGTTCGTAAATTATTTAAGGATGCGCTTGCCGCAGTTTACCTATAAGCAGTATAATAAAATCCAGGGATTGCCATTTACTGTTGCCGAGCTGAAAAAAGAATTTATTGCACTTCTAAACGAGTAAAAAAATGGAAAGTATTATAGATACAACTAAATTGGAGCTGACAAAAAAGGATTTTGAAAGCGACCAGATGGTAAAATGGTGCCCGGGATGTGGCGACCATGCCATATTAAAATCCGTTGAAAACGTATTTCCCGAATTAGGGATAGCCAAAGAGGATTTTGTTGTTGTTTCAGGAATTGGTTGCTCATCGAGGTTTCCTTATTATATGAACACTTATGGCATTCACGGCATTCACGGCCGGGCAGCTGCTCTGGCCACAGGCATAAAAATAGCAAATCCTAAATTGAGCGTTTGGATGATAACAGGCGACGGCGATTCCATGGCCATTGGCGGCAACCACTTTATCCATGTGGCCCGCAGGAACCCAGACATAAACATATTATTGTTCAACAATAAGATTTACGGACTTACCAAAGGTCAGTACTCGCCTACAACACCAAAGGGCAGCAAAACAAAAACATCGCCCCAGGGATCCTTTGAGCAACCCTTTAACCCCGGTGAACTGGTAATGGGTGCAAGAGGCAAGTTTTTTGCCCGTGTAGTTGATACAAATATAAAAATGATGACACAGGTGTTTAGCGAGGCTGCTAAGCACAAAGGTGCGTCTATTGTCGAGATTCTTGCCAACTGTGTGATATTCAACAATAAAATCCATGGTCTGATAACTTCTCGCGAGACCAAGGTTGACAACCAGCTTTTCTTGGAAGCCGGAAAACCCATGAGATTCGGCAAGGACAACGAAAAAGGGATTATCCTGAACGGTTCGCATCTGGAGGTGGTAACGATAGGAGAAAACGGAATTACCGAAGACGACCTCCTGGTCCACAACCCTGAAAGGGAGGATTCAGGAATCCATATTATGCTCGCCAACATGATGCCTCCTGAGTTTCCTGCCGCACTCGGTGTTATTCGTTCAGTTGCGGCGCCTACTGTCGAGGAATTGATTTGGGATTCAGTTGAGCACGAAAAAGAAGTTTCCCCTTATAAATCAGTTGATGATTTGTTGAACAGCGGAAGTACCTGGACCGTAGATTAAAGCCACGACAAACCTTGGCGTTTTCTATTTGAGCGGTAATGAGATATAAAACCTGCTCCCTTTGCCGACTTCGCTTTCTGCCCATATTTTGCCCCCGTTCTTAGTTATTAGCTCATGGCATAATTGAAGGCCAATGCCCGTACCCGACTCATTGTTCGTGCCCTTGGTGCTGAGGTTGTCCTGCAGGGTAAAAAGTGTTTCGAGCTTGTCCGGGGCCATGCCGATACCGTTGTCGGATATGCATATTTCAATATCCGACGATCCTTGTTTGGCATCGAAGGTAATGGTGCCATTGTCCGGTGTAAATTTTATGGCATTATTAAAAAGGTTGGCTATTGTGATGCGGAAACTAAATTCGTCGGCATAAATGCTCATATCCTTGTTGATGTTTAAAACAACATCTTGATTTTTGTTCAGCGCTCCCTGTTTATAGGCTGATATCGAATTGCTTACGAGAGACAATAGATTGTGCTCGTTTTTGACGATCTTTATTTTGTCCCTTTTTGAATTTGCCCAGAAAAGCAGGTTCTCGAGCAAGTTGAAAGTGTTTAACGACAGCTCGTGCATTTTGCCTATCAATTCTTTTCTTTTTTCATCATCGAACAAATTGTATTCGGAGCTCAGCAAACCACTAAAGCCCAACAATATGTTGAAAGGGCTCTTTAAATCGTGGGCGATAACGGAGAACAGCTTGTCCTTAGTGAAATTCAATTCTTGCATTTTTTTCTCCGATTCAATTAATTTTTGCCTTTCGAGCCTGTTCTTTGTGATATCGAACGCGTGATAGATGACGGTGTTTTTCGATTTTTTTGATATCCTGGCCAGGAACCAGGTTTTTTGCCCGTTGATTACCAAGGGGTATTCTATTTCCACAAGCTTGTTGATCCTTAGGCATTTGTTTATCGCTGCATGGAAATCCCCGGCTGTCTTGTCGTCGAAAACATCAAAAACGGTTTTGTTCATGAGCTGTTCTTTTGGGAGGTACAATAGGTTGTCCTCGCTGCGCGGTATGTTTAAATAAGTTCCTTTTTCGTCAAATTCGATTATTAAGCTATCCATCGAGTTAAAAATTGCCTGCAGCTCCAGTTGATTGCGTTTTAGTTTTACTATTGCCCTGCTGAACAGCCATATCAAAACGCTTATCAGCAACGAACTAACAATAAGTATAACCAGCAGGACATTGTCCTTTTTTAGATATGAATCCCAACCTACCACCGGGACCGCGGCCAAGATCCAATTCCCGTAAGGAAGATCGATAGCTACCGCAATCGGGTTTTTATTAAAAACACTGCTGTCCCCGAACCAAACGGCACCTTTGTTTCCTGAGCCGTCGATCCCTCTTATGGAGAACAAAAACTTGCCGTCCAATTCTTTTATTTTGGCTTCACCAAGAAGCTTGTCCTTATAAATCACTATGTCGGTCATGCCCCAGAACTTGTTCATTTCCGGAGATGTTTTGTCAAAAACAGGGGTATAGCTTATAAATGCAATTCCTCCTTCCACAAGTTCCAGAGGCCCGGCTATAAAGGTTTTATGCGTATCGATTGTTTTCTTTACTATCTCCTTTCTCTTTGGGTGCGCCAACAAATCAAGCCCGATTGCCGCTTCGTGCCCGCTTAAGGGGTAAATGGCGTCGATAACACAATTATGTGAAATGGACATGGTGCTTATCACCGAGTCTTTCTGTACCAGCTCGTTGGCGAGGTTGTAAAACTCCTCATTGGAAATGTCGGGATGGAGCGAGACATAGGCCGCAACGCTTTTGGTATAATAAACTCTTGAGTACAGGGCTTTCTCAAGCATTGTCTTTTTGGTCATTAATATCTCCAGCAAATTTGACTTTACGTCCTTTTCCCAAGTGTCCTTTTTGATCTTGAAGTAATTGAACGAAATGACAATTAAAATTGCAAATGAAGAAAGAGAAATTATCAATGGTAATAATAATTTCACTAAATCGAATAGTTTAGTCGTTTTGTTTTTTGAACTTGCCATATTAAAAATAGTATCTTAATGAAGTTAACATTTTAAAAGTCCCGTCTTCGGGGTCCATCAAGGGAGCGCCAAGAAAACCTAAGGGGAATTTCAGCTTATACTCATATACGGGCCCTATGCCATAATATCTTTCGGCGAGAAGCCCGATATTATGATGGGTATTTATATTATAATTTGCCCTGATCCTATACCAGAAGCCGGAGCCGCCATATTCGTAAATCTGCAGAAGGCTCATTCTTTTATGGTATGCGAAAAAGGTGATGTTAAAGCGGTAAGGCCCGGGATTTGTCTCAAGGCCGAGGCCGAGGTTGATCTTCAGCCATTTAGCAGCCTGCAATGTTATGCCCCCATAAGCCTCTCCCCAGTTTTTGTTGGCCAGGGCAAAAAAGTAAAACCCAATACTGGAATTTTCTCTCATATAATTTGAGTATATATTTACTTGCGGGCTAAACCCGTTGTTCGACTCTATCCTGTTCAGGCTTTCCAACTCGAAATAGCCAAAATCCTGAGAGCTCGATATGTTGATCAGTCCACTAAACACCATTATTATCAGAAACTTAATTCTTTTCATAAAACTTAGTCTGTACCCTATCGTTATTTAAAGTGCTCCACTATCGTTTCTATAAGCTCTTCCGCATTAATAGGCTTTGAAAAATAGTAATTGCAGCCTGCATTGAGGGCTTTGTCTCTGTCGCCTCGCGTTGCATAAGCGGTTTGTACTATGATAACAACATTTTTGTTGAATTTCCTGATTTCCCTGGACGCCTTGTAGCCGCTCATAAGGGGCAGTTTTATATCCATAAATATTAAATCCAGGTCGGGATTTTCTTTTGTGATATTTAATGTTTCGATACCGTTTTTCGCAAACAGTATCTCCCTGCAGTATTCGGCCATTATTATATTCAGGAATTCGGAGGAGACTTCTTCGTCCTCGGCAATCAGGATTTTCAGGTTTAATGCTTTAAGCCCGGTATTGCCGCTTGTAACCGCAGCCTTGACCCCGGCTTTCCTGATTGGCTGATAAGGAATTGTGAAATAGAAGGTAGTGCCCTTGTCGGTTTCTGATTCCGCCCAGATTTTACCACCTAAAAGCTCAACATAAGCCTTTGCTATCGAAAGCCCGAGACCAGTGCCCTCCTTGGCTTTAACATCCTTGATCTCGGCTTGGACAAAACTTTCAAATACTGCTTGCAGCCTATTTGCCGGTATTCCTATGCCGGTGTCGCTAACATAAAACCTCAAAAAGCCGTGCTCATGAGAATACCCAAATTCAATTTTTCCTTTTGAGGTATATTTAAATGCGTTGTCCAATAAATTTGAGACTATTGTATTGAACTTTTTGTGGTCGGTGCTAATACCTGCTTTAATATGGGGCAGCTTTGTGGCAAGGTCAAATTCGATATTCATGTTCTCGGCTTCCTGCAGGAAATAATCGTATTGGTTTTTTAATTCGTCGTTGACATTGATCACGGACTTTACAACCTCTACCTGATCGGTTTCCAACAAAGAGATATTCATGACATCATCGAGCGTGCCAAGCATCCGGTTGCCGCTTTCATTAATAATCCCGACATATTCCTGCATTTCTTCTGCGGAGATGGAAGAATTCAATAAAAGCCCCGTAAAACCCAGTATGCCATTCATCGGCGTGCGTATCTCATGGCTTATGTTTTGCAGGAACGACGATTTCAGCCGATCGCTCTCCGTGGCCTTCTTCAATGCCAGTTTCAATTCCTCGTCGGTTTGCTTGCGGTATATCGAGATGCTTATTTGATCGGCAATAATTTCCATTATTTCCATGTCATCTTCGTTATAGGCATTTTCGTCATTGTAGTTCTGCACGGCGAATACGCCAAAAACCTCATCTTCAATTTTTAGCGGGGCGCCAAGCCATACTTTTGATTTGGTGCCTACATAGTCCAACAGTCCCTGTTTTACCAATTCCTCTTTTGTTTTAGTGTCTGCCAGCAAGGGTTTCTTGCTGTCGATAACTATTTTTGTGAGAGTTTTTCTTGCCGGGTAATTCTCAAATTTATCATAAGTATCGGAATAAAACGGGAAACTAAACATATCGGTTTCATCGTCATACAAGGCCACATAAAAGTTTGTTGCGTCAACTACCTGATTTACTTCTCGTTGTATAATTTCGATGAGCTTGCCTAAATCACCGTCATTAGTTGTTGACTTGGAAATGTTATAAAGGATCTTCTGGACGAGCTGTGATCGTTTCTGCTCCCTTATATCTGTTACGAAAGCGAAGGAACCGGCAAATTTACCTGTTTCGTCCAGCATAGTAGTAGCATTAAAAAGACAGGGAATATTGTTTCCGTCTTTGTTCCGGAGACTTATTTCGTAAACTCTTTGCTCATCTATTCGGCTTTTGGCAATCCAGTATTTAAAAACCTTTAAGCTTTCGTCGTCAACGAATTCAAATGGCGTCTTGCCCAGTATTTTTTCCTTTGGGTAGCCCAGTATTTTGCATAAGGAATTATTAACATCAACAGTAATGCTTTTTGTGTCAATGAGCCAGAAACCTTCTGTAGTGGTTTCAATAAGCCGTCGGTATTTTTTTTCGCTTTTTTGCAGTTGCAAAATCGCTTTTTTCTGCAGGTTTATGTCTTCGGCTACCTTGATGAAGTTTATTAGCCGGCCATCGTCGTCGAATATGGGTGATACTATAACTTTCTCCCAAAACAACTCACCTGATTTTTTTCTGTTGTGAATGTCCCCGCTCCATGTTTTGCCTGTGGTAATGGTTTTCCAAAACTCCTCATAAAACTCATCTGTTTGTTTTCCTGATTTTAGGAATCGCGGGTTTTGGCCAAGCACTTCTTTTTTCTCGAAACCTGTAAGCTCTGTAAACTTGGGGTTTACATACTCAATGTTGCCTTCAATATCGGTTATCATTATAACCGAAGGACTCTGTTCTACTGCTGTTGAAAGTTTTATTAATCTCTCCTCTGATTTTTTTCTGCTGCTTATGTCCCTTATTATTGCTGTATAGAAATTATTGTTGTCGATATCCCATCTGGAAAGTGATAACTCAACAGGGAATTCTTCCCCGCTTTTGTTTAGGGCTGATATCTCAATTGTTTTACCAATCAGTTTTTCCTTCCCGCCTTTACGCAATCTTGCTATACCTGCTTCATGCATTTTCTTGTATCTTTCAGGAATTATTTTCTGAACGGATTTGCCGATCATATCAACGGCATGGAAACCGAAAGTCTTGTTGGCTGCATTATTCCATGATATTACTATTCCTTGGTGGTCAACAGTTAAAATTGCGTCCACCGCCGATTGGGTTATCGAACGGTTGATGTTCTCGCTTCTGATAAGTGCGTTGTGCTGCTCAACTTTGTTGCTGATGTCGTTTATGTAGCCCTCAATAGCAATTAGTTCTCCACTGTGTTCAGAAAAAACCCCTATGCCTTGTTCCTCAATATAAATAGTGTTGCCATTTGCTGTGGTAACTCGATATTTTAGTTCAAAAGGCATTTTTTGCCCAAGGGCTTCTTGAACCTTATCCCATACTTGCTCCCTGTCCTCAGGAATTATTAAATCGGCATATGAGATGTTCTTATTGTTTATTATGTCGGCAATGTCATAGCCGGTAATTTTTTTAAAGGCGGCACTGACAAATTCCATTGTCCAAGATTTGTCGTTTTTGCAGCGGTAGGCAAAACCGTTTAAGTTATCGAATAGTGTTTTAAGTTTTCTTTTGTTCTCTATGGCAACATTTTTTGCCTTTATAAGTTCGGTAATATCGTTCATGCTGCAAATAATAAGCGAAGCACTGTCTTTGCTTTCGTTAATCAGCGATGTGCTTATCTCAAAATGCCTTTGCTTGCCATTTTCCACAAAACTAAAAGGCTGTTTGTTGAGCCTGCCTTTTTTTAGTGTTTTGTTAAATAACCAAATGAGATACTTTGAACTTGTTTTGTCCAATCCGATTGAAATGTTCTTAAGGTTATAGCCAATTAACTCGGAACGGCCAATTCCGCAAATCTCACAAAAACGATTGCTTGCATCCTGAATCACCATCTCCGGGTCAACAATAAAAACAGCATCATTCGAAAGATTTAAAAACGACTCGTAATAACTAGCTATTTGTTTAAAGTATCGTTCTTTATCCTTTATGGCCATACTTATGTATTTTGTTCAAATATCTTAAAATTTTTGGATATAGGGAAAAGTGCCTCGAATTTGTTGGGGCCAGATCCCATAAGCATTAACTTCTGTCGTATAAGAATTTATTAATCAGTAGTTTAAGTTGGTCGGCCATAATTGGTTTTGCGATATAATCGTTGCAGCCGGCAGCTATTGCTTTCTCGCGGTCGCCCGAAAGGGCATAAGCGGTTTGAGCAATGATAGTTACGGTTTTATTGAATTTCCTTATTTCCCTGGTCGCCCTGTACCCGCCTAGTCTCGGCATACGGATGTCCATAAAGATCAAGTCGATGTCCTTGTGATCCTTGCAAATCTCAATTGCCTGAAGCCCATTTTTAGCGTGCAGCAGCCTATCGCTATATCCTTTTAATATGATTGTTATTAGGTTGTCGGATATTTCTTCGTCCTCAACGATAAGTATTTTCAGTTTCCTTGAAGTTGGCTTAATTTGTGCAGTATCCGTTTTTTCTGTTTTTTTCTGACTGTCGTCGCTAATTGATCTTTTAAAAGGTATCTTGAAATAAAACGACGAGCCCAGGCCTACTTTTGATTCCACCCATATTCCACCCTTCATCATCTCTACATAGGCTTTCGAGATGGAGAGGCCCAGGCCTGATCCCTCATAGACCTGCGTGTCTTCAATGTCGGCCTGGACAAACCTGTCGAAAATTGCCTCGTGCCTGTTTTTCGGAATGCCTACGCCGGTGTCCTTCACATAGAAAACTATATATTGTTCTTTTTTGTAACATCCAAATTCAATGCTTCCCTGATTAGTATATTTAATGGAGTTCTTGATCAAATTGCTTATAATGGCATTGACTTTTTCTTCATCGGATATGATTTCTGCATCCTGCGGGCTTAGTTTGCTTGATAGTGATAGGTGCAGTCCTTTGTCAGTTGCCTCTTTGTTGAAAAATGAAAACAAATCGACGAGTATTGTATTTATGTTTGTTTCCGAATATATAACATCCACCTGTCCGGCTTCAATTTTCGATATGTCCATTAGGTCGTTTATTGTTGACAACATCCGGTTGCTGCTTTTTTGGATTATCCCAACATACTGCTGAATCCTGTCGCCTTCGAGTTTTGGGTTTTTCAAAAGACTTGTGAAACCCAATATCCCATTCATCGGGGTTCTTATCTCGTGGCTCATATTTGCAAGAAATGCTGATTTCAGCCTGTCGGATTCCTGAGCTTTTATTTTTTCCTCTTCAAGGGCAATGTTGATTTGCTGAATATTTGAGAAGCTTTTTTTCAGCTCTTCGTTCAAAGCCATATATTCTTCGTTTTGGGCAGCAAGGTTCTTGTTTAGGTGCTCTAGTTTTTTCTCCATGGATATCCTTTCGCTTATATCCCTGGTAATGCTTATAATATGAGGTTCGTCGTTTATTTTTGTTATTGATGCCGACATGAGCGCATCCTTGAAGCTGCCGTCTTTCATACGGAACCTGGCATGCAAGTTTTCTACTTTGCCGTTCCGTTTCAAGCCTTCCAAAAGGGTGTCCCTGTCTTTTAGGTTTTCCCAAATATTGATTTCCATGGACGTTTTCCCGATAACTTCTTCCTCGGTATATCCTGTTAAGGCAGTAAAACCATGGTTAATAGAGATATACAACCCGTCAACAAGCCTGTTGATGTTAATGGAGTCGGGGCTTGTCATGAAGGCGTTTTTGAATTTTTCCTCGCTTTGCCTTAATTTATTTTCCGAGATAATTTGCTCTGTTATATCCCGTATAGTGCCCAAAACCAGTTTTTTGCCTCCAATAAAGATGTTCTTGCCGATTATTTCGGTCATATACTCTTTGCCGCCTTTTGTTACAAGGTTTACCCTTAAAGGCTTCCCGGCCATTTTCCCCCAGCTTTTGCTGAAGGAATCATGTGACTGGTTTTTGGCTTTCATGTCGAAAACGGTGAGTTTAAGTAATTCCTGCTCGCTATATCCCGACATTTTGCAAAAGGCCGGGTTTACCATAACATATTTCCCATTATGGTCTGCAACAGTGATGCCTTCCGATGATTGTTTTGCAATTGCGCTAAAAAACTCCTCGCTTTCCCGCAATGCCGTTAAGGTTGTTTTTTGGTCCGTAATGTCGCGCCATACGCAATGGATTACTTCTTTTTTGGAGTCTTGCGGCATTACCGTAAGTAAAACTTCAACGGGGAACACCCGGCCGTTTTTTCTTCGATGAATCCATTGAAAACGATGAGTCCCGTTTTTAACGGCCAAATTCATCATTTCCTCTGCCTTGGAAGCCGATGGTTTCCCATCTTCCTGAAGTTCAGGAGATAAAGCCGATGGATGGACATTCAGGAACTCTTCCTTGCTGTTATATTCGAGCATTTTTACTGTTGCCAAATTGCAATCGACAAAACTTCGGTCTTCGATAATCAAAATCGCATCGCCTGATTGCTCGAATAATTGCCTGAAACGTTTTTCGCTTTTTTTCAGGTTGTCCTCCAGCATACGCCTATACGAAATATCCCGAAAAGCCGCTACCCTTATGCCTTTGTTGTCGCTTGAGCTTACTGTCTTGGCCTCAACTTCAAGGTGTATGTTTTTTCCGTCCTTGCGGATCCCTTCAACAAAATAATGCCCTGTATGCTCTTTGCTGATGTTTTTGTGCACCAATGGGTGATAGTCTTTATGAATCAATAATTCGATTATGTTCTTGCCTATCAGCTCTTCCTTTTGGTAGCCGAACATTTTGGCCATTGATAGATTAAGGTTTATGGCAATGCCGTTCTGGTGAACTAGAATGCCTTCAAAAGTAAGGTCCGAGAGTGTCCGGAACTTTTCCTCGCTTTCCTTCAAGGCCGTTTCGGCGAGTTTTCTGCTGCTTATATCCCTGGCGTATCCCAAGACGGCTTTTTTGCCTTCGTAATCCACCAATGCCGTTCTAAGCTCGATCGGGATTAAACTACCGTCTTTCCTTTTGTGAGAAACTTCTATCGTATATGTCTTGCCTTCCTTCATTTTAGCCCACTGTTTTTCCTTCATCTGGTAACTTACGAAAACAGGGTCAATATCGCCAAGTGCCATCGACAATAACTCATCCTTGCTATATCCAAGACCCTCACATGCTTTGTTGTTCACATAAAGAATATTGGCCGTCTCAAAATCAGCCACAAACAGACCGTCGCCACTGGCTTCGATTAATCTGTTTAGCTGATCGAGCCTGCTTTCCAGATATTTTACTAAACTATTATTGTGCATAAAATAATTTTGTTATTATGTTTAGAAGGTAAATACTTACACCTTAATTGCCGGCTTGTGATGAGTTTTGTTAAATTGAATTCGCCTGCCTAAGAAACTTTCCCGGACATTAAAAGCCCGAAATGTACAAAATAATTACTGTCTAGGCAAGAGTTTTCCTCTTATATTTGTTCTTTTGGAACTGTTATCAAATGATTAGTTAATTTTGCGGCGTGATCGAAAAGTTTATAAAAACCATTGACAACAACAAACTGCTTGAAGATAAAAGTAAAGTATTGCTGGCAATTAGCGGGGGCATCGACTCGGTAGTCCTGTTGCATTTGCTGCATAGCCGGCAGTACCGGGTTGAGGCTGCCCACTGCAATTTTAAGTTGCGGGGGACGGAATCGGACGAAGATGAAAGTTTCGTAATCGATTATTGCAAAAAACTAGGTGTGGTATTGCACTTAAGGTCATTCGACACTAAGGAATTTGCCTATAACAATAAGCTTTCAATCCAAGTTGCCGCCCGGGAATTGCGCTATTCATGGTTTGGCGAACTTATGCAAGAGTGCGGTTTCGACAAACTGGCCGTTGCGCATCATTTCGACGATAACCTGGAAACACTATTCATCAATCTTTTAAGGACTAGCGGATTACAAGGTGTAAAAGGCATTCCCCTTAAAAACGGATATGTTATAAGACCACTTTTGGACGTGCCTCGTAGTAGTATTCTTGAATATGCAAAGGCACACTCGCTGGATTTCCGCGAGGATTCCTCTAATAAGTCAGCTAAATATCTTCGTAATAAAATTAGGCATAAGCTTATCCCTGTTTTAATGGACCTTGTTCCCGATGCTGAAAACTCTTTGGCGAAAAGCATGGGCTTCCTCGCCGACGATAATGATATCTTCAACAGGCTCATTGACGAAAAACGTTCCGCTATTTTTGAATACCGGAATGATGGGATTTATGTCCCCCATTCTAAACTTATTGGGTTAAAGCCTGTTAAATCGTGGATATACAGATTGTTGCGCATATTTAACTTTAGCCGGGCCAGCAGCGACGGTATCGCCGAGGCGCTTTTTAATAAGCAGAGCGGAAAAATGTTTTTTTCGGAGACCCACAGATTGGTAAACGACAGGGAATATTTTATCGTAAATAAACTTCATGCCAATGAGGAAAACGAAGAGGTTTTAATTGCTAAATCCTGCAAAGGGATTTTGCGCCCTTTGCATCTAACTTTCGAGACCGTTGCAAATAAGCGGGATTTTATCATCGGCAAGGAAAAGGATGCTGCTTATTTTGATTTTGATAGGTTAAGCTTCCCCCTGTATTTAAGGAAATGGCATAAAAGTGATAGGTTTAAACCTTTTGGCATGAAGGGGACCAAGCTGTTGAGCGATTTCTTTATCGATAATAAACTTAGTGTGCCTGAGAAAGAAAAAGCCCGCGTTTTGCTGAGCGGGGGGCAGATTATCTGGATAGTCGGGATGCGCGCGGCCGACAGTTTCAAGGTAACTGAAAACACCCGCTATATCTTAAAGGTTAAAATAAGTCAAAAAATGTAAGGAATGCATGATTTGTGCAACAAATGCTAAAACAGGGTTGTCAGGAAAGGACTAAACCAAAATGTTGGTTTATTTGTTAGCAAACCACTTCCCTAAAGGGGAATTAATTAATAGGACAGAAAAACTTTATGATATGAAGTCAAAAATATTATTGCTATTTGCTTCAATACTTTTATTCTCAGGAATAAATGCTCAAATTTTCGAGCCGGTAAAATGGGATTTCTCAAAGAACAAGATAACGGATACGGAATATGAATTGGTATTTAAGGCATCCATTGATCATAAATGGCATTTGTATTCGCAGGACATCCCCATGTCGCCGCCGGCAACAACTTTTAAGTTTACGGCAAGTCCTGATTATGAGTTAATCGGAAAGGTTGTTGAAGAAAGCGAGGTTATTGAGGAGTACGACCCGAACTTCGAGATGGAATTGAAATATTTTGCGAACGAGGCAATATTTAAACAAAAGATAAAGCTAAACAAGCCTAATACGAAAATTGAAGGCTCCCTGGAGTTCATGAGCTGCGACGACACCAAGTGCCTTCCTCCTTCGGATGTGGATTTTAAATTTGAATTCGGGGAGGGCGACGCCCTGCCCGGACAGCAAATACTGGAACCGGTTAAATGGCAGTTTACCGCAAAAAAAACCGCTGACAGGCAATATGACCTGATCTTCACGGCTAGCGTAGATGACGGCTATCATCTGTATTCGGTCGATAAGGTCGAGGACGGCCCACTGCCGACGGAGTTTGTTTTTGAGAACCCCAAAGGCTTCAAGCTTGTTGGTAAAGCCGAAGAAATAAGCAAACCCATTAAAGAGTTTGATAAGATTTTTGAAAAAGACATAAAATACTTTAACAAGAAGGCTGTTTTTAAGCAAAAAATAGAACTTACATCCGATGATGAAGATATCGCTGTTGTAGGCGAAATCCAATATATGACTTGTAACGATGTAGGTTGTATGGCGCTTTATAGCGACATCGAGTATAATTTTAACGGAAAAGAAGATAAACAGATAATTTCCGAGAGCAGCGAAGACCTTTCGTCCAACATTAGCAACGACGGTGGCGCCACTGACATAACCGGCAAGGATGCTTCCTTATGGGGGTTTTTTATAATTGCGTTTCTTGGCGGACTGGCAGCCATATTGACACCTTGTGTCTTCCCCATGATTCCCATGACTGTTTCATTTTTCATGAAGGAAGGGGCTGACAAGGCGAGAGGTAAAATGGACGCGCTTATTTATGGTGTTAGCATTATTGCGATTTATGTGTTCATAGGCTCGGTGCTCGCAGTGGTTGCAGGGCCCGAGATTGCCAATTGGCTGAGTACCCACTGGTTGCCGAATATTTTGTTCTTCCTTATTTTTGTGGTCTTTGCCTTTTCGTTTTTTGGGATGTTTGAGATTACATTGCCTAGCTGGGTGGTGAACAAATCTGACCAAAGGGCAGATAAAGGCGGATTCCTTGGGCCTGTTTTCATGGCCTTGACCTTGGTTTTGGTGTCCTTTAGCTGTACCGGGCCCATTGTAGGGACAATATTGGTTGAATCGGCAGGAGGAGAGGTCCTGAAGCCTATTATAGGCATGCTGGGTTTCTCTCTTGCCTTTGCGCTCCCGTTTACCTTGTTTGCCTTTTTCCCGAGTCTTCTGGAAGGCCTTCCGAAATCAGGGGGTTGGCTTAACTCGGTTAAAGTAGTCTTGGGCTTCCTGGAACTTGCCCTGGGGTTGAAGTTCCTGAGCATAGCCGATCAAACTTACCATTGGGGAATCCTCGACAGGGAGATATATCTTGCTTTCTGGATAGTCATCTTCTTCCTTATGGGATTATATCTGCTCGGTAAGTTAAAGTTTGCTCACGATTCGGACATCCCTTTTGTCTCGGTGCCGCGACTTGTCTTGGCAATTATCACATTTACCTTTGTCGCTTATATGATTCCCGGAATGTGGGGCGCCCCCTTGAAATCCCTCTCGGGGTATATACCGCCGCAAACAACACATGACTTTGATATAAATGCGATTGTCCGCGAGAATATAAAAGCTTATGGCGGTGGAATGGCTGAAAGAGAATCTGAAATATGCGAAACTCCTAAGTATCATGAATTCCTTCACCTGCCACACGGCCTTGAGGGTTATTTCGACCTTGATCAGGCGATAAGCTGCGCAAAGGAACAGAACAAGCCTATATTTATCGACTTTACCGGTCACGGCTGCGTTAACTGTAGGGAAATGGAGGCCAATGTGTGGTCGGACCCCGAAGTGCTGAAACGATTGCGCGAAGATTATATCGTCGTGGCACTGTATGTTGACGACAAAACACCCTTGCCCGAAGACGAATGGTATAGGTCGAAATACGACGGTAAGATGAAAAAAACTATTGGCAAGAAATTTGCCGATTTGCAAAAAGAGAAGTTTCATGTAAACGCCCAGCCCTTTTATGTCTTGCTTGGTAACCACAACGATGTCCTGGCACAGCCCAGGGCCTACGATCTGGACGTTGATGCTTTCGTGAGATTCCTCGACAAGGGAAAAGAAAACTTCGAGCAGGGGAAAAGCGTTTTCAAGATAAAATAATAAGCCGCTACCGCCCTTTCGGGTTTCCGGACTGTGTGTCAGTCTGTGCGAATTGCAAATACGTATGGATTTTTGCCTTGGTTTACCATGACTCGTCATTCAAATTGTTATACCCGCGACCATTATAAAATTCTATAAAGTCTGAATTGTCGGAAGACGGGAATTCAAGAAGTAGTTCATTTGTGATAGATTTTAAAAGTTTATCACCAATTTGAATAGGCTTGTAAAAGTGAACTCTTGCTTTTTTGATAATATTATCTAGCGATGCTTTGGCTTGTATAAGATTCAGTATGAAATATTTCTGATCGTTTAAAATTATGTCTTGGCAAGCTGTTCTCCAATGCGTTTTTAACTTCCTCGGCAATTCTCTCAATAACTTTAACTGTTACGCTATTCCCTGCTATTTTTCTTATTTGTGTGTAAACCACGTTAATTTTAAACGTATCAGGAAATCCTTGTAATCTTAACATCTCTCGTCCTGTCAATCTACGAATACCGTTAACTAGCAAATAGTTGTAACTGCCACCTGCACGTAATGCACATGAATGAGGCAAGGCAGAAAGGTTCCCGCCAATGTTCTCATGCCAAACACTTGGTGTTGGATGATTCGGTTTTACCTTATCAAATCGTTTCTTTTTTATTTCTTCACTTACGAAATAATTTTCGGGAATGTCCTTTTCATCTTCCAGGAAATCTGAAAGTGGTCTATGTATCCCGGTTGGTTTTGGAAAGTTAAATTGGATTGGGTCTTTGAAACCAACTATATAAATTCTTTCCCTTTTCTGTGGAATATCAAAGTCAAGGGTGTTTAATACCTTATAATATACTGTATATCCTAGTCTTTCAAGTCTTTCAATAATTACTTTAAATGTCCTTCCTTTATCATGAGTAGTTAATCTTTTAACATTTTCAAGTAAAAAACCATAGGGCTGTTTTGCTTCCAATATTTTTTCAATATTAAAAAACAAAGTTCCCCTAGTATCGGCAAATCCTAATTGCTTACCTGCAATGCTAAAAGGCTGACAGGGAAAGCCTGCTAACAAGAAATCATGGTCAGGTACATCATTTGGGTTTATGTCATTGATGTCGCCAAAAGGACGCTCCCCAAAATTCAATTCGTACATGTCTTGAGCATATTTATCCCATTCCGAAGAAAACACGCACTCTGCACCAAATTTTTCAAAACCTAATCTGATTCCACCGATGCCAGCAAATAAGTCTATAACTTTTAGTTTATTTATGTCCATTGTTAATGTTTGCTGTTAAAATACTCTATTTTCTGTTCTGCAACCTTGAGAATTTGATTTGCCAACTTTTCATCCTTTAAGTCATTATAAACCAAGTCGCTCTTCCAAGTAATTATTAGTTCATCTTTGTCTAACCCATAAAAGGCTGCCAGTTTTTCCACTTGTTCTCTAGAAGGTTTCCGTTCACCAAGTTCAAATTTGTTAATTATTGTCTGGTCAATTTCTGTTGCAGATGCTACTTTTCTTAACACAACTCCTTGTTCTAACCTGGCTTCTCTAATTACATCTTTCAAATTTTTCATTTAGACAGTATTTGTTTAGACAGCGTTTGGCAAAAGTACAAAAAATCTTTCAATTTAAATCAATTATTTTCTTTTCCCCCGTGATGGTTAAACTCATGCGCTTTTGGGTTTTTCTATTTGGCATGATGGCTCGGCAAAAACTAAATGTGTATGAATGCGCGATGGCATTTTTGTATGGTGGGTAACCGCTTACAAAAGCCCCAGTTCCAGCTTGGCCTCCTCGGTCATCATTTCGTGGTCCCAAGGCGGGTCAAAAGTGATCTCCAGATCTACTTCGGTAACTCCCGTTAAATATGAGATTTCTTCTTTTACTTGTTCCGGCAAGCTTTCGGCAACCGGGCAATTGGGCGTTGTCAATGTCATTTGAACGTAAGCCTTGCCGCTTTCTTCAACTCTTACTTCGTAAATCAGGCCTAGCTCGTAAATGTTTACGGGTATTTCAGGGTCGTATATGTTTTTTAGAACAACCACTATTTTGTCTTCAAGAATCTTAATCTGCTTTTTATCCATCACTGATAAATATTTCTTTGTTGAATTAATTGCGCTAGTTCATGTTTTTAAGCTGGAAGGCCTTGGCGTAAAGCTTGATTTGCTTTACCATCGACACGAGGCCGTTCGCCCTTGTGGGCGACAGGTGATCCTTCAATCCTATTTTTTCGAGGAAACCGAAGTTTGCTCCCGCGATATCTTTTGGCTCCTCATTGCTCACCACTTTTAAGAGCAAGCTGATGATTCCTTTTGTGATCACGGCATCGCTGTCAGCGGTAAACTGGATCTTGCCATCTTTTATTTCGGCATTTAGCCATACCCTCGACTGGCATCCGCTGATCAAATGCTGCGGGTCTTTATGCTTTTCGTCTATTAACGGCATTTCCTTTCCGAGTTCGATGATATATGAATATTTGTCCATCCATTCGTCGAACATCCCGAACTCGGAGACTAATGCATCTTCTTTCTCTTTAATCGTCATAATAATAATTTATGCCAGCATGGCCAGCGATTTTTTTAATGCCCCGATAAAATAATCAATCTCTTCCCTTGAATTATAAATGGCGAAAGAAGCCCTTACTGTTCCCGGTATGCAGAAATTATCTATCAAAGGTTGTGCGCAATGGTTCCCTGTCCTCACGGCAACTCCCATCTGGTCCAGTAGTGTTCCTATATCGTAAGGGTGGATATCGCCAACAAGAAATGAAATAACGGAAGTTTTGTTTTTCGACCTTCCTACTATGCGCATCCCATCGATATCAGTTAACTTGTTGGTAGCATAATTGAGCAAGTCGTCCTCATGTTCAACAATATTGCCGATTCCGATATTGTCGATATATCTCAATCCCTCCGCCATTGCCAGCGCACCTGCCACATTTGGTGTCCCGGCTTCGAATTTATAGGGTAATTCATTAAAGGCAGTCTTCTCAAAACTTACTGTGGAAATCATTTCCCCGCCATATTGATAAGGCTGTAAGTTATTGAGCCATTGTTGCTTGCCATATAGAACCCCCATTCCCATCGGGCCATAGGCCTTATGAGCCGAAAAGCAGTAAAACTCGCAATCCAAATCGGTTACGTCAACCTTGGCGTGAGCTATCGCCTGTGCGCCGTCAATAAGAACGGGGATGCCGAGCTTATGTGCCTTGGCAGTGATTTCTTTAACCGGGTTAATGGTTCCCATGACATTTGAGATATGCGCAAAAGCCAATAATTTTACTTTTTCGCTTAGCATGGAATCAAGGAACACCATATCCAGATCGCCTTCGTCGGTTATCGGCACAACTTTAAGCTTAGCACCCTTTTTAAAGCATAACTGTTGCCAGGGAACAAGGTTCGAATGGTGTTCCATGACCGTGATCAATATCTCGTCGCCTTTGCCGATGATGTTCTCAAAAGAATTGGCAATCAAATTTATGGATTCGGTAGTGCCGTGCGTAAAGATAATCTCCTTTTCGCTGTCGGCATTAATAAAATCAGCGACATATTTCCTCGATTCCTCGAATGCGGTAGTAGCGTTCTGGCTAAGCTGGTGGACGCCCCTGTGGACATTGCTGTTCATATTTGAGTAATAATCAGAGATGCAGTTGATCACCTGCATCGGTTTCTGGTTGGTGGCGCCATTATCGAAATACACCAATTGTTTACCGTTTATCTTATGCGAAAGTATTGGGAAATCGGAACGTATCTTTTCAATATTAATGTTCATGATCTATATTTTGCTTAAATCGATGTCAAACTCCGGTGGCATATCGGGGACGCTGCAATGCAGAACGCATTTATCGCAAATAGAAAGCTCGCCCCTCAATCTCTTCTTGATCATGTCCTCTATGCTGAGCCTAAGGGCTTCGATATTGATTTTGGAGGTAACTTCGGCAGTAAATGCAAACATAAGCAAAAGGCGTGCATCGCTGTCGCCGATCCCTCTTTGTTTCATATAAAAGAGGGCCTCGGTATCAAGTTGCCCCACTGTGGCCCCATGGCTGCATTTTACGTCATCGGCATAGATCTCCAAAAACGGCTGAGTATCGATTTTGGCATCCGAGCTCATTAAAATATTATTGTTTTGCTGAAAAGCGGATGTGTTTTGGGCATTGCGCCCAACGAAGATATAGCCGTTGAAAACCCCGCTCGACCGGTTGTCGAGAACTCCTTTGAAGAGTTCGCTGCTGCTGCAGTTGGGTACGGCGTGGTTTACAAAAACCTGATTGTCGATATGTTGGCTCTTGTCCATCAGATAAATGCCGTTCAAATCAGCATGGCTGCCCTGGCCTAGCATGTTTACTTTTAGCTCGTTCCTGATGAGGCCTCCATTATAAGTAATTACATTGACCGTAATGTTGCTGTTCTCGTATTGATTGATAAATGTGCTGTTCACCATCGAGGTCGAGTCGTTTAGGTTTTGAAGCTTGTTAAGGTGCAGGTGGGCGTTTTCGCAAACCACTATCTCCGTTACCGTGTTTAAAAAGCCGGGACTGTGGTTTATCGAGTCGTCGCAATGCAAAAACGACAGTTTGCTATTCTTGCCTAGAATTATCAGGTTGCGCGAGTTCACGAATAAATTCTCCTCGCGGTTGAGCATTTTAATCAGTTGGACACTGTCGTCAACGACAAGGTTGTCGGGCACATACACAAAAAGCCCGTCGTTTGCCAAAAGAGAGTTGGCCGCAATTAATCCATGCCGGTTTTCTTCAATGACGCTATTGAAATACTTCTCGAAAATTTCCGGGAATTGTTTTTGCGCCTCTATCATGCTTCCAACGACCAGCCCGTTTTCAAAGACTTTTATCTTCTCGTTGTCGGGACTGTAAAACCAACCGTTCAGCATCGAGAACTTCAAGGATTCAAAACCGTGAACCTCACAAACAAAAATCTCGTCAATACTTTTGTCGTATTTTTCGGCTTGACAATCGAGCGTGAGCTTTTGGGAGTAAATACTGCTCAAATCGGTATTTCGCCATTTTTCGTCTTTGTTGTCGGGGAGTTTGTTGTTTGTCAAAAACGAGAAAGCCTCTTCTTTGATGTTTTTGGCCGAATCGAGCAGGCCGCTGTTTAAAACGGATTCGTTTTCCCGATAATATTCAAGAATGTTGTCCTGTAATATATTTTCAGTTTTTTTTGGCATCTTGAAAAAAATTAATTGTCGAATTGCTCCTTTATCCAGTCGTAACCTTTTTCTTCCAGCTCCAGAGCAAGCCCTTTGCCTCCCGATTTAACAATGCGTCCGTCATACATGACATGTACAAAATCAGGCACTATATAATCGAGCAGTCTCTGGTAGTGTGTTATAACCACAAAGCCGTTTTCTTCCGACCGCAGTGAGTTTACGCCTTTGGCAACAACTTTAAGGGCGTCGATATCCAGACCCGAGTCGGTTTCGTCGAGTATGGCGAGCGAAGGTTCGAGCATGGCCATCTGGAAGATCTCGTTTTTCTTTTTCTCCCCCCCTGAAAAACCTTCGTTTACCGAACGTTTGGTGAGCTTGGAGTGTATTTCGACGAGATTCTTTTTTTCTTCCATTTTCTTAAGGAACTCGGAAGCCGGCATGGGTTTTAGCCCTTTGTACTCCCGTTGTGCGTTAACGGCCGTCCTGATGAAATTGGTCATGCTGACGCCCGGGATTTCGACCGGGTACTGGAAGCTGAGGAAAATGCCCATATTGGCTCTCTCATCAGCCTCCAGGTCGTTTATGACCTTCCCCTTATATTCAATCCCGCCACTGGTGATATCGTAGCCCTCCCTTCCGGTAATGGCTGCCGCAAGTGTGCTTTTGCCGGTTCCGTTAGGCCCCATAATAGCATGTACCTCACCCTTGTTGACCCCAAGGTTGAACCCTTTTAAAATTTCTTTCCCTTTAATGGAAACATGTAAATCCTTTATATTTAAGAGCATTTTTTTATTTTTATTCTGTCTTCTTCGTTAAAAGAAAAAATTTATGTTCATTTTATTTTCCCGGGCCTGTCTTGCAATTTATTTGTAAACAGACAACATTGTTCTTTCCTTATCCCACGCTCCCCTCAAGTGTGATCGCAAGAAGTTTTTGTGCTTCCACGGCAAACTCCATCGGCAGTTTGTTTAAAACTTCCTTGGCATACCCGTTGACGATCAAACCGATTGCCTTTTCCCGGTCGATCCCTCTTTGCCGGCAGTAGAACAATTGATCCTCTGAGATTTTGGACGTTGTGGCCTCGTGTTCGACAACGGCTGATTTGTTTGCCGTTTTTATATATGGGAAAGTATGCGCCCCGCATTTGTCGCCGAGCAAGAGTGAATCGCATTGGGAGAAATTGCGCGCGTTATCGGCTCTTTTTGAAACCCTTACCAGGCCCCGGTAGCTATTATTGCTTTTTCCTGCCGAAATACCTTTTGAGATTATGGTGCTTTTTGTGTTTTTGCCAAGATGGATCATTTTAGTCCCTGTGTCGGCCTGCTGATAGTTGTTTGTTACGGCAACGGAATAAAACTCGCCCACCGAATTGTCTCCCATCAATATGCAAGAGGGATACTTCCAGGTTATAGCCGAACCTGTTTCAACCTGCGTCCACGATATCTTCGAGAAATTCCCGCGGCATGCGCCTCGTTTGGTAACAAAGTTATATATACCGCCCTTGCCCTCTTTATTGCCGGGATACCAGTTTTGTACCGTCGAATACTTGACCTCGGCATTTTCCATGGCAATAATTTCAACAACGGCGGCGTGCAATTGGTTTTCATCGCGCTGCGGGGCAGTGCAGCCCTCCAGATAACTTACATAGCTGTTGTCGTCGGCAACGAGCAGGGTTCTCTCGAACTGACCGGTATTGGCGGCGTTGATCCTGAAATAGGTTGATAGTTCAATGGGGCATCTGACTCCTTTGGGGATATAACAGAATGAGCCGTCGCTGAAGACGGCGGCGTTTAATGCAGCATAATAATTGTCGGTATGCGGCACTACCGAGCCAAGGTGTTTTTTAACCAAGTCGGGATGCTCCTGTATGGCCTCGCTGATGGAGCAAAAAATTATGCCGTGCTTTGCCAGCGTGTCCTGAAAAGTTGTTTTTACCGAAACGCTATCGATGACTGCATCAACGGCTACGCCTGCCAACATCTTTTGTTCATCGAGGGATATACCCAGCTTGCTGAAGGTGTCCAGCAGCTCGGGGTCAACCTCGTCAAGGTTTTCCAGTTGTTTTTTCTTTTTTGGCGCAGCATAATAAATTATATCCTGAAAATCAATTTTGGGATAATGTACGTGGGCCCAATCAGGCTCGCTTAACTTAAGCCAGTGCCTATAAGCCTTTAACCTGTACTCAAGCATCCAGCCGGGTTCGTTTTTCTTGGCCGAAATAAACCTGACAGTATCTTCGTTAAGCCCCTTGGGAGCCATTTCCGTTTCAATATCGGTATAAAACCCATATTTGTAATCCCCGGAAGTGAACTCGTCGAGAACTTTGTTCATATTTTTTTCATTATCCATCACGTCCTTATTAAGAATAATTTTAAATAGGGCTGCAAAATTACTATTTTCTTATGAATACGGGTGTTTTTTTAACAATCGTTTACAAAACACGAACATGAAGAATGCTCTATTCGTCAAGTGGGTTGTTTCGACGAATGGCATAATTGAAAAATCAACGGTCTTTTATTTGTGATAATCTTCTTTTATTTGGGCGATAGCCTTAAATGAGTTGAGTTTTATGTTCTCATAAAGAGGTTTAATAGTTTCTAGATCAATTTCTTGATGGAGCTTTGTATGTAATTCCATAAACTCTCCGCTCGCATTTTCAATCTGCAGGATTTCCATCGACGGCTTTATGCGATGAGATATTTCACTCGCTTTTTTCCAGTTCCCGCAAATTATTTCGTTTTCAAGTTTTTCCAGTTCTGCCGGTATTGTCCTTAAAAACAGTTCCATCATTTCAGCAACTTGGTTTTCGTCGTTCCCGACGTAAACCAATATTTTGTCCGTTGAATATATTTTGCCCATAAACTTATAATCCTTTTTCCTTTAACAAACGATAAATTGTTGACTTGCCAATACCGAGCCGTTTTGCTGTCTCAACAACATTATTGTCGTTTTTCTCGAGAAAATATTTAATTATTTTCCTTTCATATTCGGCAAGGGTCATGTCTTCCATGATGAAATCCGACAAGGAATCGGTTGAATTGAAGTTGATGTGCGATTCGTCGATGGGGCCCTCGTCGGCCAGCACTACTGCTAGTTCAATAATTGCCCTTAATTCCCTCACATTGCCAGGATATGGATATTTGATGAGTTTTTGCTTTGCCCCGTTAGTGAATTCTTTCTTGTCGAAACCGTTTTCCTTACAGAAATTATCAGCAAAATACTTGGTAAGGACCAGGACGTCGTTGTCGCGCTGCCTTAGTGGGGGCAGCTCGATGGGGAGGCCCAGGAGCCTATAATATAAATCTTCGCGGAAATTTCCTTTTTTTACTTCATCTGCAAGTTTTTTGTTGGTGGCAACAATTATGCGGGTATCGATCTTGATAACGGAATTCCCTCCCACACGACTTATTTCTTTTTCTTGCAGGACCCTCAACAACTTGGTTTGCATATTCAAGTCCATTTCGGCGATCTCGTCCAGGAACAATGTTCCTTTGCTCGCAAGCTCGAACTTTCCGATACGCCTCGAACTGGCTCCGGTAAACGCACCTTTCTCGTGCCCAAACATCTCGCTTTCAATAAGTTCTTTCGGGACAGCCGAAACATTGACCGCAACAAAGCGGTGCTTGCTTTGGGCTGAGTTATAATGAATGGCCTTGGCTACCAGTTCTTTTCCCGTACCGGTTTCCCCGCTTATCGATACTGTGATCTTAGACTTCACGGCTTTCTCCATCAACGAAAAAACGCGTTTTATTGCAGGGCTATTACCTTTTATGATCTTCCCGAACGCATATTTTTTTACTATCTCGGTTTTAAGCTCGTCGATCTGATTCTTTAATAGAAGGTTTTCCCTTATTTTATTTGATGTGTTCCAAAGCCTGTCCTTGGTGTTGTCGTCTTTGATGAAATAATCGTAGGCGCCCTCTTTAAGCAAATCAACGGCCGTGCTTATGTCTTCTTGCCCGGAGACTATTATAACCGGCAAGTCGTCATATTCGGCATTAAGCTTCTTCATTACTTCCATTCCGGAAATATCGGGCAACCTATAATCAAGCGAAATCATCGAAGGTTTTAAATGCATGTTTTGCAGGCATGCGTTTCCGGTTTCAAAGTGAAAAACTTCATTATCGGGGTTTAATGATAAATGACGTTTTAATAGCTGGCCGTAAAAAACATCGTCCTCGATCACAAATATTCTAAAAGGAGTCATAGCGCAATTAGTTTTGTATTTGTTCAATATTCATTTCCCAAAACTAGAAAAAATTTCCCAAATAAACAAACTCCCAAACGAATTCGTCGTTCATGAATACGGGGGCATCAGAAAAACAAATTTCACAGATCCGCATCATTTTCTATTTTTGCAGCCTATTTTTTTAGCATGGGGAATTTAAGTGAGATTAAACGCAGGAGGACTTTTGCCATAATCAGTCATCCGGATGCCGGTAAAACAACCTTAACGGAAAAACTGCTTCTTTACGGTGGTGCGATACAGATTGCCGGGGCGGTGAAATCCAACAAGATAAAGAAAACCGCCACTTCCGACTGGATGGAGATCGAGAGGCAAAGGGGAATTTCCGTTGCTACCTCGGTAATGGGCTTCGAGTATAGAGGCAAAAAAATAAATATCCTCGATACTCCCGGCCACCAGGATTTCCAGGAGGACACCTTTAGGACGCTTACCGCTGCCGATAGCGTAATAGTTGTTATTGACGTGGCCAAGGGCGTGGAACCGCAGACGGAAAAGCTTGTTAAGGTCTGCAGGATGCGGAATATCCCGATCATGGTTTTTATAAACAAGCTCGACCGTCCGGGCAAGGATGCCTTTGAGCTGCTCGACGAGCTTGAGCAAAAATTAGGGCTTGCCGTTACTCCTTTGAGCTGGCCGATTGGTATGGGATCCGATTTTCACGGGGTTTATAATATGTATTTCAATAACCTTACGCTTTTTAATCCCGGTTCGCAGGTTGTTGAGGAAGGTGTGGCCTTTAGCAGCCTCGACAATCCCGGGCTTGAAGGTTATATAGGCGAAAAAGCCATTGAACTGCGCGATGATCAGGAACTTATAAATGGTGTTTATCCTCAGTTCAATCCCGATGATTATCTTTCAGGAAAGATTTCCCCGGTGTTTTTCGGTAGTGCGCTCAATAATTTCGGCGTAAAGGAGCTGCTTGACGTATTTATTAAAATTGCGCCGAACCCAATTGGACGTGAGGCCGAAGAACGGTTCGTAGATCCTGAGGAAGATAGTTTTAGCGGTTTTGTTTTTAAGATACATGCAAATATGGATCCCAACCACCGCGACCGGATTGCGTTTGTAAGAGTGGTGTCGGGAACTTTTAAAAGAAATACGAATTATAAGCACATAAGGCTTAACAGGCAATTGAAATTTCCCAGCCCGACGGCATTTATGGCTCAAAAGAAGTCTGTTATAGATGAGGTCTTCCCCGGTGATATAGTTGGATTGCACGATACGGGAAACTTTAAGATAGGCGATACATTGACCGAAGGCGAAAACATTAACTTTAAAGGAATGCCCAGTTTTTCGCCCGAGCTTTTCAAATATGTTGAAAATGCCGATCCCTTAAAAAGCAAGCAACTGGCAAAGGGCATAGATCAACTTATGGACGAGGGTGTTGCACAATTATTTACCGGAAAGCATAACGGCCGTAAGATAATCGGGACCGTTGGCGCCTTGCAGTTTGAGGTTATACAGTATCGCCTGGAGCATGAATATGGTGCAAAATGCCGATATGAAAACATAAATCTATATAAAACCGCTTGGTTTGTTAGCGACAATATCGAGCAACTAAATGATTTCAGGGCCAGGAAAGCACTGCAAATAGCAATCGACAAAGAGGGGAGGGAAGTTTTTCTGGCCGACTCCAAGTTCGCCCTCGAAATGGCCCAACAAAAATATAAGGACATAAAATTTTATTTTACGTCGGAATTTTAAGGTTTTGTCTTAACTCAGCTGATCTTGGGGTTTGCTTCCGGAACACGAAGCTGTACCAGCAAAGAATATTGTGCCTAATATAAAGGTCTGGAAATCAATAATATATTATTCGACAAGGAGGTTTGAATATTTTGGGATTTTCACGCTATATTCCAGTAGCAACCCCTTTGTTTCCCCTTTGCCTAGATCCAAGGTCCATTTCACACTTCCTGTTTTCTCGTCAATTTTCGCCAGAGAGGTTTTAAGTAATCCAACTTCGAACGAGCTCGATTCTGATAAGGGATACCGGTCGTCGATAGTTATTCTACTGAAGTTTCGCGTTTATAAATAAACAGTTGACAAGCTGCGACTTATTAAATATTGAAATACGTTAACATAATGAATATCAATAGTATATAAATTCCATAATAAGTAATATCATAATTGTGTTTCCTTGGTGTCTTAGAGTCTTAGTGGCTAATTATCAACACCTTGCCACGAAGGCACTAAGGCTCTGAGTTTCACTAAGCAATTTATATAATGTATAACCATCTGATAACAAATATATTAAGGCCTAGTGTTTGTATGCGAAACTTCAGTTATTCTAATCCCGTGGTTCTTGTTGTTCTTTACATTAATTTCCCATGATATGGTTTCTTTTATTTAAAGATATTTAAAGACGGGCGAAAATGACAAAAGTTGTATCTGCATATTTCGTAATTTTGCCCTAAATTTGGTTATCATGTCAAAAAAGACTGATTTTTTAATAATTGGCTCGGGCATCGCAGGTATGGTTTATGCCCTTAAAGTAGCCGAGCATGGCAAGGTTATTTTAGTGTCGAAAACAAATCTTGAGGAAACATCCACTAGTTATGCCCAGGGCGGTATAGCGGCTGTGATGTATTCCCCCGACACTTACGGGAAGCATATAGCCGATACGCTAAAAGCCGGTTCGTTGATCAATAATGAAAAGATCGTCAGGATTACAATCACTGAATCGACGGAAAGGGTAAAAGAATTGATTGAATGGGGAACGCACTTTGACAAGGAGAGCTCGGGAAAATATAATCTGGCGCGCGAAGGTGGTCATTCGGAGTTCAGGATACTTCACCATAAAGACAATACCGGCTTTGAAATACAAAGGGCCCTTACTAAAACGGTGATGTCACATCCTAACATCAGTGTTTGGGAAAATGTTTTTACCGTCGACCTGATAACACAACATCATAAAGGGCAATTAGTTAACAGATCTACCAAAAACATTGAATGCTACGGGGCCTACATACTTGACGGGAATCATAAGATTGTTACCGTATTAGCGCGTAAGACGATGATAGCTACAGGGGGCATGGGAAATATTTATCAAACTACGACAAACCCGGTTATCGCCAGCGGCGACGGCATTGCCATGGCTTATAGGGCAAAAGCCGAAGTCGAGAACCTTGAATTTGTGCAGTTTCACCCGACTTCATTGTATAATCCCGGGGAAAAACCATCGTTTTTGATAACTGAGGCAATGAGAGGGTCTGGTGCGATATTAAAAACCAGGAGCGGCAAAGAGTTTATGCACAAATATCATGAGCTGGGCTCATTGGCGCCACGCGACATTGTTGCCCGTGCCATAGATAACGAATTGAAGATATCCGGTGACGATTATGTATATCTGGACACGTCGGGAATTAGCGAGATGGAGCTTCTAAACCATTTCCCTACTATTTATGCCAAATGCTTAAAAATCGGGATAGATATTACCAAGGATATGATACCCGTTGTGCCTGCCGCGCATTATTCTTGCGGAGGAATCAAAACCGACGAGTTCGGACGCACGAGCATTAAAAACCTTTATGCATCAGGTGAGGTTGCCAGCACCGGGCTTCATGGAGCAAACAGGCTGGCCTCCAACTCATTGCTCGAAGCGGCAGTATTCTCTCACAGAGCAGCGGCAGATGCAACAGCTAGTTTTAAAACTGTAGATATTCAAAAGGACATACCCGATTGGGATTCTGAAGGAACGGTTCTAAACGAAGAAATGATCCTGATCACGCAATCGAAAAAAGAGCTGCAGTCGATAATGACGAACTATGTAGGTATAGTGCGCTCAAACATGAGGCTGAAAAGAGCCTACGACAGATTGACGATTATTTATAACGAAACGGAAGATCTTTATGATAAGTCGATAATTTCAAAAGATATCTGTGAGCTCAGGAACCTGATAAATGTTGCTTATCTTGTAATTAAACTGGCTAAAAAAAGAAAACAAAGCATCGGCTTGCATTATAGCATCGATTATTGAACATTCCGTAAATGAGATATTGGGATTTGTTTGCGGAAGAAGTTAAATACTCTAACAAATAAGAAAATGGCATTGATAAAATCAGTTAAAGGTATAAAACCCATCATAGGGAAGAATTGTTTTATTGCGGAAAACGCGACCATAACCGGCGATGTTACGATTGGCGATGATTGCAGTATATGGTTTAATGCCGTGATCAGGGGCGATGTCCATTCAATAAAAATAGGGAATAACGTAAATATCCAGGATGCTGTTGTTGTTCACGGCACCTATCAGAAAGCGGCAGTTGAGATCGGGGACAATGTCTCCATCGCACATTCGGCTATTATTCATGGCTGCACCATCCGCAGCAACGTTTTAGTTGGAATGGGCGCCATTTTAATGGATGGGGTTGTTGTCGAGAGCAATTCGGTGGTGGCCGCTGGCGCAGTAGTCTCAAAAAACACCATTATTAGATCGGGCAGCGTTTATGCAGGCATTCCGGCCAGGATGATAAAGGAAATGGACAAAGACCTGCTTGAGGGCGAAGTAAACCGCATATCGAATAATTACAATATGTACGCCGGCTGGTATGACGACTAGGAAATCAATGACAAAAAAAAAGTCCCGTGAGAACGGGACTTTTTCTTAAATATCATCTTTTTATAGTATGCCTAATTTCTTTTTTACCAAAGGAAGGACATCATCGCCGTTTTCGTAAAACAAAAGCGCCCCGGTTCCTACATCAAAAATATAAGTGTAGTTGTTTTCCTTGGCAACCTCCGTGATGGCATTTTTAACTTTCTCGATCAAAGGATTAAAAAGTTCGGCTTGCTTCGATGCTAAATCCTGATCGGCCGAAGATTGGAAAGCCTGGATACGAGCCTGAAGATCAGTAATCTCTTTTTCTTTCGTCTGACGAATCAAATCAGACATCGTAGCCTGGTTGTTTTGGTATTCGGTCAGCTTCGATTGATATTCCTGAGCCATAGTATTTAGCTGCTGGCCCAAATAATCGTTATAAGCCTTCAGAGCTTGGGTTAGTGAGTCTGTTTGAGGCATAAGACTCAAGATCTCGTTGGAGTCGATATGACCGATTTTTACTGATTGGCTGAAGGAATAACCAGAGATTAGAACTACTAACGATAATAGTAAAACTCCTTTTTTAATTGCTTTCATTTTTAATTATTATGTTGAATATAAATTATATCTATCAAAATAGAGGGGCAAATGTATGAAAAAAACATTCCCCTTTTCAATAATTATTGTTTAGCTGAATTTTATTAAGAAATATTAAGGTTTTGTCCTTATAGGGAACTTTAATTATCTGATTGTCTGGACTGTCAGCCTAAAGGCATGACTTGTTGCAATTTCAAGCCCCAAATACTTTACAATAGCGGCCAAGTTTCGATGATCGAAATTTGCTTTAAGGTGGCCATTGATGTTTACAGCAAAAGCTTATTTCTTTCGCTGCTCCCTCTTAACGGTTTGCATTACCGTTCCAACCTCGTCGAGGACGTCGTCGCTGATGTCGTATTTGGGGTCGCCGTAAAGCAGGGTCATTCCGCCTGACTTGTCAAAAACAAAACCAAGGTTCCTGGTCTGCGCAATGGTTTCTATCGCGTTATAAACCTTTTCCTGGATTGGCTGGACAAGTTCCTGCCTTTTTTTAAACAGTTTCCCTTCCGGTGAGAAATACCTTTTCTGAAGGTCTTTTACTTCTTTCTCCTTCTTGATGATGGCATCTTCTTTCTGTTTTTTGATGTCGGCTGGCAAAAGAACGGCTTCGGCCTGATATGCTTTGTACATATCCTCGACTTCCTTATATTTTGCCTCGATTTCTTTTTGCCATTTCTTTGATATTTCGTCTATTTCATCCTGGGCATCTTTATATTCGGGGATGTTGTCCAAGATATACTGGGTATCGACATAAGCGTTTTTTTGTGCTTTGACGGAAAAGGGCAGTGCAAAAAACAAAATCAACAGAAAACTGCTAACTGAGACTGATTTGATAAGTGAATTATTCATATTTTCCTTTTTTTAATGAAAAAAACCAAAAATCTTGCCATATTAATCCAATGATTGGTTAAGCGAGAAATGGAAGTGGCTGCCGCTGGCACTTGGGATGCCCGGTATGGGATCGAAGCCATAAGCCCAGTCGAGGCCGAGCATGCCGAACATCGGAAGGAACACCCTTATCCCGAATCCTGCTGCGCGTTTTATGTTGAATGGGTCGAAATTATACGATCCTAACCACGAGTTTCCTGCCTCAAAAAATGCTTGTGCGTAAATAGTGGAGCTTGGATTAAGCGAGATCGGGTATCTCAGCTCAAGCGAATATCGCGTAAATACCGTTCCCCCAATGTTTTTTTCTTTATAATATAATGGGGTAACGGATTCGTTCGAATAGCCCCTCATACCGATTATTTCCCTGCCGTCGAAGTTGTTATAGCCCGAAAGCCCGTCGCCACCAAGGTAAAAGCGCTCGAAAGGAGTAGTTCCTACATCTCTGTTGTAATAGCCAAGATATCCAAAGCGCAGCTTTGTTGCCAATACCAGTTTGTCCATCAACTCGAAATACCAATATGCTTTGGCCTTCCATTTATGATATTCAATCCATTTGTATTTATCGTTTTCGCCAAGTGTAGAATAATCCCTGTTGCTGAAAAGCGAATATGGCGGAGTCAGTTCCAATCCCAGTGAGATATCGGAGCCCGAGCGGGGATAAATAGGTTGCGAAATTGAATTCCTGCCGAGATTTATCTCGTAATTTATATTATGGTACAATCCGGTTCCGGAGCCTATCGGGAATATTGTAGCATAGTTGTTTAGTTTATAGCTCTGGATGTTCACTCCCTGATAAAGTGTAAAAAAGTCGTCGGGCCAGGTAAGTCGTTTTCCAATGCCCACGGTTATCCCGTTGATGATAAAGGATGCATAATTAGTGTCCGATTTTGGGAGCCTGTTGGTATAAAGCGAATAGAAGTATGACACTGTTAACGCATTCGGTTTTTTCCCTCCAAGCCAAGGTTCAGTAAACGAGACGCTCCAGCTCATATAGTCTTTTCCGTAAGTTTGAAAACGAAGCGATAGTTTTTGCCCGTCGCCAGTTGGGACAGGTCGCCACGAATCTTTTTTAAAGAAATTGTTTATTGAGAAATTGTTGAATTTAAGGCCTATTGTCCCAATTACCCTTCCATAGCCCCAGCCGCCTGAAAGCTCGATCTGGTCGGCAGATGTTTCTTCTACCTTGTAAATTATGTCAACAGTGCCGTCGGCAGGGTTTGGCTTTACGTCGGGCTGTATTGTTTCGGCATTAAAATACTGGAGGTTGGCAAGTTCCCTCGTACTCCTGATAATATCGGAGCGACTGAACAGCTGCCCTGGAATAGTCCTCAATTCCCTTATTACAACATGGTCGTTGGTTTTCTCATTGCCTTGAACGGTAACCTTGTTTATCCTTGCCTGCTTGCCTTCGAATATGCGTATCTCCAAATCTATGGAATCGTTGTCAACATATACTTCCACAGGTTGTGCATTGAAGAAAAGATAGCCGTTGTCCATATAGAGGGACGATATGTCGAAACCCATTGGGTTATAGCTCAGGTTGGTTTCAAGTAGCTCCTTGTTATATACGTCGCCGCTCCTGATGCCCAGGATAGTAGTCAAAAACTCGGATGTGTAAATCGTGTTCCCCACCCAGTCGATATTACGGAAATAGTATTTATGGCCTTCTTCCAGATATATGTCGATGCCGAGATTGGTATTGTTTATTTTATAGATGGAGTCCTTGACGATATGTGCATCGCGATAACCCAGCTTATTGTATTTTTGAACTATCAGGTTCAAATCATTTTTGTATTCCGACTCAATATATTTTGAGCCCTTCATTATGTTTACTTTAAAGTTGTCGGATATGTAGATCGCGATATCGTCTTGAAGTTTTTTGAATTTCAAGCTAGCAATATCGGTTGCCATATCAATTACCAGCGGCCCAAGGGAGTTAAGCGGGTTGAAGTAGCCTTTTTGCTTTGTTTCTTTCATTGCCGAATGAAGGCTGCCATCGCTGATCTCCTCGTTGCCAATAATGTTTATGACGTCAATCTTTACCTTTTTGTTCTTTTTTATCGTTATGGCAAGATCCTCGAAATTTTCGACCTTTGTGTTCGGTTTATGGGTTATTTCAACATCGCTGTTTAGATATCCTTTGCTGGCATAATGTTTTTTTATGATGTTCTTGGTTCTTATTATAAGGTGGTCGGTAACCACATCGCCCCGCGACAGGTTGATTTTTTCGCGCAGGTCGTCGGCCTCGGCTTTACGGATACCGTTGAACGAGAACTTGCTTAACCGCGGCCGTTCCTTTAGGTTGATGTCGAGAAAGATTTTGTTCCCCTGTATTTTTGTTGCGCTAATGCTGATGTTTTCAAACATTCCCTGATTCCATAGTTTCCTTATGGCCCCGGTAATATCGTCGCCCGGAACTTTTATCTTTGCCCCGAGGTCGAGTTCCGAAAGCATTATGATCACATTTTTATCAAGAAACTCAATTCCTGAAACCGTAATTCCGCCGATAACATAGTCCGATGGCTTTTCGTAATTTATTTTCGACAAGTCATCGCCAATGCTAATCTGGCCCATGCCGATGAAGGGCATTGCAACTAATGTTGTCGCAATAAACAGAATCGTTAATTTTTTGCCAAGCATTTTAATCATCCCTAATCTTAGTGTTTTAATTGCTCACTCGTCATCCCGAACCTTCTTTCCCTCGATTGGTAATCGACGATGGCTTCATAAAAATCTTCCTCACCGAAATCAGGCCATAATATGGGAGTAAAATATAATTCGGCGTATGCTATCTGCCATAATAAATAGTTGCTTATCCTCATTTCCCCGCTTGTGCGTATTAATAGTTCGGGATCCGGCATATTACTGGTGTTCAAGTATTTCGCGAATGTTTCCTCGTCTATGTCATCATTTTTTATTTTATTTGCTCCCAGATCGGGGATAATACTCTTAACGGCATTTATGATTTCCCATCTCGAGCTGTAATTAAGGGCAAGCGTGAGGGTCATCCTGTCGTTGGCCGAGGTCTGTTCCATTGTGTTGATAAGTCTTGAGTAGTTTTCAGCAGGGAGGCCTTTTAGGTTGCCGATGGCATTTAGGCGGATATTGTTCTTGTTTAGTGTCGGTATTTCTTTTTCTATCGTTTCTACAAACAGCGACATTAAGGCATCAACTTCATTTTGAGGCCTGTTCCAGTTCTCGGTTGAGAACGTATAGAGCGTTAGGTATTCAATGCCCAGTTCGGCAGCTGTTTCGGCAATTTCCCTAACCGCGTCAACTCCTTTGTGATGGCCAAAAACCCTGTCCTCGCCTTGCTTCATTGCCCATCGGCCGTTACCGTCCATGATAATTGCCACGTGTGCAGGAAGTTTGTCGATATTTATTTTTTCTTTGAGGCTCATCGTCATCTTTTGTTAGAAACTAGCGGTATTGCACTTTCTTTTATCGTATAAGTTGAATTTATATGTTAGTGTGATCCCGCTAAAGTTATACCAGTCGTTTTTTTTGCTGTCGCCCCTTTGCATGCCGCCTGCATGGGTTTGGGTGGGGTCGGCGATAATGTCGGGGTTGTCGGCATAAGTCGTGCTCACGTCGTCGATATAGTCGGTAATTGTTTTGCGCATACCCCACTCAAAGGCCAGTCCGATGCGTTTGTTTAGGCTATACTTAAAGCCAAAGCCGAAAGGTAGCGCAAGGCTATAAGTCTTGTATGGCGACCTTCCGTCGAAGCCGATGTTCTGGCCTTCGGTCCCGGCGGACCGCAAATCGACGCCGCTCAATGTTTGCGGTTTATAGGTGAAATATGATAAGCCCGCGAATATGTAAGGCGTAAAAAAGTTTCTTTTGCTACCGGTAAAGTATTCAAACCAGCTGAATTCAGCAATAAGCGAGATATCGTTGATCTTTGTGAGGAAGTTCAGATCCCTGTTGGCAATGGCTTTTGTCTTGGTGTCGTCGCCTTTGAGCTTTCCCCGGTAATACGAGGCTTTAACGGCCCAACGGTTATTTAAGTTGTAGCGCGCCAGGCCTCCATAGGCCAATTGCGTCTGGTTGAAATGCAATGCGGGGTTTATGTCGCCCAAATAATAAGATCCGCCACCAAAAACCCCCAGCTCAAGAGTCCGTTGTGCATTGAGGTTGAACGGCAATGCCGCAAAAACCGCCAATGTTATTAATGTTGTAAAAACCTTATTTGACATAAAATCCTTGTTAATTTCTTCTTTCCTGATTTTGAGCGGCAAAAGTATCATTTTTTTCGACTTCATTAATATTGCAATTTTGATAAAAACTGTTAAGATACTCAGTTGCGGTTGTCAAATCCCCACATAAGTTTGTCCCTGATGGTCGAGAAGAAATTCTTATTGTTCATTTTAACAAGGCTGACGTCAAAATCGTTGCGCTTTATAATCAATTCCTGTTTTTTATTTATGGTCGATTGTTTCGAGTCCAATGTCATTAAATAATTATCTTCCCTGCCGTCGATTTTTATCCTGATTTCACTACTGTCCTGAATAACGATAGGTCGTACGGTTAAATTGTGCGAGGCGATGGGAGCTATGAGGAAATTTTGCGATCCGGGCGTGATGATGGGGCCTCCCACGCTTAGGGAGTATGCTGTGGAGCCGGTAGGTGTAGAGATGATCAAGCCGTCGCCCCAGTAGGAGTTCAGGAAAACCCCGTCCACATAAACGTGGACGACAATCAGGGAGGTTGTGTCGTTGCGATACAGGGTTATGTCGTTTAAGGCGAAGTTTATATCGCCAAAAATACTTGTTGGCTGCTCTATTTTCAAAAGAGCCCTCTTGTCAACTGAATAATCGTTTTTGTATATGCTGTCGATGGCCGACGAGATCTCGCCCTTGGAAATGCTCGAAAGAAAACCGAGCCTTCCTAAATTAATGCCTAAAATCGGTATTCCCGAGTTCCTGACAAAAGGAACGGTGTCGAGTATGGTTCCGTCACCTCCAATCGAGATGAGTATTTTGCACGACAAATCCTTATGCGTTGAGAAAAATTTAATGTTGTACGGAAAATCCAGATCAGAGGGCAACGAATCGTAATATGGTTTGTAAATGCACAGCTGGGCATCAATTTCCTTGAGTTTGTCGATAAGCACTTTTAGATATTCTTTGTCCTCAGGGGAATATTTCTTTCCGAATATTGCTATTTTCATCAATTTTTTTTTCAAACAGAGGCAAAAATAAGATATTTTGAAAAGCGTGAAAAGGGCACACTAACAAAAATTGTTAATTGATAAGCATTTATGATTTTTTAACCACTGGCCTTGTTTTTTTCGGCTATCGGATTTGTATGGCTGCACCGCCAATTTAAACAGGCAGGGCGGTCCGGCAACTTCCATTGTGCGGCGCGGGATCAAATAGGTGCCACCAGGGAAATAAAAACCCCCCTTTTGTTTTGCTTGTTTATTGCATACGATACCCCTATAACGACATCGTAATATGTAACAAAATCGATTCCGAGGCCGGCTGCCCACAACATTTGGTTGTTCAGCGGGTTGCCCTTGCTGAAATAATTATCGTCGGCATAGCCGGCATCGAAGAAAACATTTGCATAAAGGCCATAATATACTTTGTTGAACCTCTCTGATTTCAACCACCTTATGCGGAAAGTTGTTTGCGGGACGACGGTGAATTTCAGGTTTGACTTTAAAATTGCCAAATTCTGGCCGTTTATAAAATACAGTTCGTAACCTCTGATGTCGAAACCGTTTAAGCCAATTCCGCCCGAGAGAAAGAATGGCTGGAAATTGTTGGCATAGGTAAGCTTGCCGCGAAATCCCCAGGCAAAGTTCCACCTTTTATATATATTGATGAAATGGTCGATATTGAAACTCAATGTCATCTGGTTGACGTCTTCCGACAAAATGCCTAATCCGTTTTTCGTGATGTTGATGTCGAAATAATATCCTTTTAAGGGATATGGCTTAAAGTCGCGGAAATCATGTTTGTAAGTGTATGAGATGCTGAGAAAGCTGTATTTGCTCTCGCCATAAGTATAATCGGGATTATAAAAAAGGACGGAATCATCAACCTGGAGATTAGTAAAAGACATGCTTAGGTGGTGGAGATAATTAAAACCCGGCCGAAAAGTGAGGTTTATCGTGGCAAAACCTATTTTTCGAGCATATGAGGTATTCGACTTATAGTATTGATATTTATTGTCGTTGGTGGCATAAACTACTTCGTGGTTCATCAGGTATCCGCCCTCGAACCCCATTCCGAATACCTGATGCTTGGTCAGGTACGGTATCTGCCACCTTCCGATATAAGTTTGGTCGAACCCGGCTTTGGCAATGAGGTTGAGGTTTTCCATCCGCCCCCTGAAATTCTCTATCCTTAGGTCGATACCGTAGTTGAGCCTTGAAAAGTCCTTTGTCTCCCACCATATATTTATGTTTCTGTCGGCATATTCAACTATGGGGATAGGCCATATATACCAGCGCTCTATAACCCTCACGCTTATATCCATGGTTTCGCCATGTTTGGTTTTCTCGATAAAAACAAAGTTGAACAAGGAGCGGTTCATCAGGTTTTGCTTGCTTCTCAATATCTTTTTATCAAGTTCTTCACCGGTGAGAACATCGCCCTCGGCAAACTCAAGCTCCCGGTAAATTACCGGTTGATAGGTGATCTTGTCGCCCGAGATCTTTATTGTCCCTATCTTGATGGTTTCGTCCTGTTGTGAAAACAAGTTGATAGCGAAAAAGTGAAAAAGACAAATTACTAATACGATCTTTGTCCTCATATATCATATATTAAGGTAATTCATCAGGGAGTTGAATCTCTCTTTTAGGTCTTCTGTGTCTTCGTCATCGCCAAAAGTGGCTTTTACAATATAATCGTATCTTGAGAAAGTCTGAAGAATAGGTTCCAGCTCGGTCTTGTTGATTTTTAATATAAGCTCGATTAAGGTGGAATCGCTGTGCGCCCCGACAAAACTACTTAAAATCTTGGCGTTGTTCGATTCAACAATGCTTGCTATCTCGGTCATATTATAATTGTTCAGGCTCATTTCCAGTACGATGACCCCGCCCGGGCTGTTTACGGAGAACGATGATGCCAGGTAAGAAAGCAGTTTTGGCAACGTAATAGAGCCCAGATACTTGTCGTGCTTATCAACTACCGGTAGCAATGAAAGCCTGTGTTTGTCAAAAAGCTCGACAACCTGATAAATATGTTGATCTTCCTGGACGTTGGCCATGTCCAGGCCAAGCTTATGGTTTCCGAGAGCCTCATTGAAATTGTTCAGGTCGAGTATGTCTTTTTCAGAAATAATGCCGATATAATGGTCGCCATTTACGATCGGAAGGTGCGACACCTTGTTCTCTTCCATCCAGTTCAAGGCCATTTCCCCGGTGTCGGAGGTTTTAAGCGGTATTATGCTCTCTGAAATAAGCTGTTTAGCAATCATGGATAAATTTTTAGCCAAAATAGGGAAAATTTTGTTTAAACGGGAAAGCGGCGGGGTTTTTTGAAAGAATGCTGTCTGCAAGAAAAATACACTTATTCGCATTTCAGGCATAAGTGCCGGAACGAGCGCACACTTCCAGCTCAAAACCCCGGCTGTGGAAGCGTTGGCGACCAGCTAAGGTATTAAAGTTAGAGAGTATTCTAAGGCATTCGATATTCCCGTTTTTGAAAGCCGAACACCGATCAACGATTTTCGATTTTCGAAGTGGCTCGCATATCCTATATATATTTCATAATTCATAACTCATAACTCATAACTCATAACTCACAATTCCTTTTGAACCCCAAACCCCAAACCCCGAACGCCGAACGCCGATCAACGATTTTCGATTTTTGAAGTGGTTAAGC
>JAADIS010000150.1 GCA_013151215.1 Chlorobiota bacterium
ATTATTTTGAATAGCGGCTATAACCAACTGCCGGCAAACCCGCTGGCCTTGCAAAAAGAGGCATGGCAAACTATTGGCAACCTATGCCGGGGCACACATACCGCGTAGCGGTTCTGGTATTGTAGAACTCAAAACGACATTGGGAATCGAAAAGATGCCGGTGAGTGCGGAAGAAGGGTTGAGGGAGACGCTTTTAGAGTTTTAAAGCACGATAGGGCGACCTGGCGAGAGAGCGGAAAGGAGAAAAGGTGATGGAGCGGCCGGGCGAAAAGGCGAAAGGGCGGTGAAAATTAATTCTGCCTGAAGTTGGGCATCATTAATTTATGAAAACAATTGGTTAATTTTCATTGCAACTGTCTTTTCAACATTTTTGTTAATCATCCCCAGTTTTCGCTTAATCAATGTTTTGGGTATTGTTACCATTTTATGCAACCTAATCACCGAATCAACTGTCAACCCTGTGCCAGTCCATGAATCAGTATTTTTTGCAATGAGGAAATCACTTTCAATTAATTCTTCAGGTACCTTACTGGAAATAAATGCAATTATAACATGCTTATATTTCCCAATCTCTGAAGTTAAGCAAAGGGCAGGCCTTATTTTGGAAAATGATAAATCATCAAAAGGAAAGGGAACAAGCACAATTGAATTTTTAATCATTGAATGGTTCTCCGTCTTTTAATGAATAAACATCCTCGGCAGGGTCATTTAAAAAGTCAAAAGAAGGATTCTTTGAAATGGAGGCCATCCAAAGTTTTTCTTCATCTTGTTCATAGGCATCCTCATCAAGCAGGATCAAGATACGAACATTCTTATTTGATTTATTGAGGTTATAATCAATTTTTAAGTGCCCGGTTTTATCCGTTTTTGAAGTTATTTCAATTGCCTTCATATTTTTCTGTTTTTACAAAGATAAAAAATCAATCGGTATTAAATAAATATGGAGAATGCTATTGAATTGAAAGACAATTGAGGTAAACTGGCCAGTCCGCCAACGAAGCAAACTGCTCATATATCTTCAGTTACCTATAATTCACAAAAATAACAAAAAGATATGCAACTCAATTTTAACCTCGAGGACTTCATAAAAACGTATGTCACCGGCAGGCAAAACAGCCTGTTACAACCCGATTTTACCAAATATCAAACGGAACTAAATAACCGCATTAACGGCAAGTCGGTACTGGTCATTGGTGGTGCGGGATCTATCGGTTCTTCCTATATCAAAGCCATCCTGAAATTTAACATTAAAAAACTTGTGGTGGTCGATATCAACGAGAATGGTTTAACCGAATTGGTGCGTGACTTACGGAGTTCAACAGGTTATAATATACCTGGAGAGTTTATCACTTACCCGGTAAATTTTGGCAGCCGGGTATTTGAAAAGATATTCAGGTATCATGGCCCATTTGATATTGTAGCCAACTTTGCGGCACATAAACACGTGCGCAGCGAAAAAGATATTTTTTCCATTGAGGCCATGATTGAAAACAATGTGCTCCGTGCCCGCAAATTATTAGACTTATTACTGAAGTTCCCTCCTGAACATTTTTTTTGTGTTTCAACCGATAAAGCCGCCAACCCGGTAAACATTATGGGAGCCAGCAAAAAACTTATGGAAGAACTGGTCATGTCCTACTCCGGCAGTTTGCCCATTAAAACTGCACGATTTGCGAATGTGGCTTTTTCAAATGGCAGCCTGCCACTGGGATTTTTGGAGCGGTTGAGCAAAAAACAACCCTGGGCATGCCCACAAGGCATCCGCCGTTTTTTTGTTTCGCCACAGGAGTCGGGCGAATTATGCCTTCTCGCTTCCATCATGGGTGAGCCGGGAGATATCTTCTATCCCAAACTGGATGAAGGAAAAGATATGATCCCGTTCGATAGAATTGCCATTGCCCTGTTGCATGAACTCGGCTATGAACCGGATATTTGCCAAACCGAAGAAGAAGCGAAAGAAAAGGCGAGGAAGCGATTGAGCAATGATGCGAGATATCCGATTTATTTCTTCAGTTCCGACACTTCCGGTGAAAAATCTTATGAAGAGTTTTTTACCGAAAATGAAATCCTGGATACGGAATCGTTTATCAACCTTGGGGTAATTAAAAACTCAAAAAAACGTAGCATTGAGGAAATCGATGAAATATTCATCAGCCTGCAAAACCTATTCAAAAAAGAAAATATCACAAAAGCAGAGGTGGTAAAGGCCTTAAAAGAGTACCTGCCAAACTTCGGGCACATCGAAACAGGGAAAAGCCTGGACCAGAAGATGTAATTTAAGAAGAGGCGAGGGGGCGTAAAGGAGAATTAAGTGAACTAAGCGATAATGCGAAAAGGCGAACTAAGCGACTTAAGCAATTTTATTTAACTTATTTATGAGTGATAAAATCAAGATACATCAGGAATTAAAAGTTTATCAACTTTCATTTGAGCTGGTATAGAGGTTTTTGGAATCTCAAAATCATTCCCCAAAGAAGAAAGGTATTCTTTGACGGATCAAATCAGGCGATCATCACGGTCGGTGTCGGGTAATATTGCCGAAGCATTTAGGAAAAGGCGCTACCCAAAATCTTTTATTGCCAAACTTTCAGACTCAGAAGGAGAGGCTGCGGAGACGCAGGTATGGCTGGATTATGCATTAGCTTGTAAATATCTGGATTATGAACTCCATGTCAAACTTTTTGACAAATATGATCATATCATAGCAATGCTCGTTAATATGATCAATAAACCCGAAAACTGGTCGTTTTAACACCCCCTCGCCCCCTCGCCCCTTCGCCCTTTCGCTCTTTCTCCCCCTCGCTAATTGTGATAACCAATAAAAAAATATTTTCTTAACCAAACTATGTACACCCGCTTCTTCAAACGTCTAATCGACATTGTTTTATCCTTAACGGCTATTCTGATAATACTGCCCTTTTGGATACCAATTTGTATAATATTGCTATTAACCGGTGAGCACGAAGTTTTTTATTTCCAAAAAAGGATAGGCTACAAGAACAAATCCTTTTTTATTTGGAAACATGCTACCATGCTTAAAAACAGCGAAAAAATGGGAAATGGATTACTTACAACCCGAAACGACCCCAGAGTGCTTCCATTAGGCAGATTCCTTAGGAAAACCAAAATAAATGAGCTTCCACAACTGATTAATATACTTAAAGGCGACATGAGCATTGTAGGCCCCCGCCCGTTAGTCGATAAAACATTTACCCCATACCCCAAGCACATCCAGGAAAACATTTACAATGTGAAGCCGGGATTAACAGGTGTTGGGTCAATTATTTTCCGTGATGAAGAACGTCTCTTGTCAGAAACAGAAATGAAACCGAAAGATTTTTATCAATCATATATAGCTCCTCACAAAGGAGGGCTGGAACTCTGGTATCAAAATAATCTTTCGTTTTACACCGATATTAAGCTTGTATTTATAACTGCCTGGGTTATCGTATCACCGGGAAGTGATTTGGTTTATAAAGTTTTTAAGGATTTGCCACCATTTCCTGCTGAATTAGTGGGGGCAAAGAGTTAGTTGTTTTATAGAGTTATTATTTCCGAATCCCCTTTTTAGCATTTCTCCGTAAAGATTGCAACTAGGCGGGTTGTATGCTTGTATTGGGTAGGGCTACGGGCTAGAAGCTTTAAGTAAAAAGTCGTAAGTAGTAAGTATTTAGAAAGTTGCGAGCTACGAGGCAAATAACAAATAATTTTTATTAAATACAATAAAAAAGTTGATGTGGTTTACATCCTCTATCCCCCAATTGAAGCCCCGTCATTGCGGGCCTGCCTCCCGACATACCCCGCTACCGCACGATTGCATCGTGTGGGAAATAGAATTTTCTGACAGTTAGAATAAAATTTTTAATAATCATTGATACTCCAAGACTCTCGCCCCGAATATTTTTGTTCTGAGAATCCTGTGAACCAAAGAAGATAATGGCAATGAGTATTTTTATCACCTCTTTTTTGCAATTATGTTTGATAAACATTATTTTTGTCAGGCATAATAATATTTAGTGATGTTTGTAAACAGAAGTAAAGAAATAAAACGTATTAAAACTGCATTACAACAGAAAAATGCTGTACT
>JAADIS010000068.1 GCA_013151215.1 Chlorobiota bacterium
TACTGGCCCTCTCGGGTCAGGTGAACACCCAAGTTGTAGGTACAGGCGCATTCCAGGAAGTTGACCTCGTTAAAGCCTTCCAAACCGTTGCTGATTATAACTTTGCCGTTCAACAAAACAGTCAACATACCGAACTAATGACAGGCGCATTGAAACATGCTATTATAAAACGCGATGTAAGCCATCTCACTTTCCCCGACGAACTACAAATTATGCCTGTAGGCGATGATGTGATTGCTGATACTCCGGAGGGCAGAATCTCGCCTTTCACAATTTCCCCGCCCAAGGAGACGCTCGCTAAGGCCATTGAACTAATAAAACCGGCAAAGCGGCCGGTAATTATCGTTGGGCATGGGGCAAGAAATTCGATGAAGGAAATTATTGCAATGGCGGAAAGCATGAACTCACCAGTGATAACAACTTTTAAAGGTAAAGGTTTAATACCTGATAATCATCCACTTGGATGTGGCGTACTGGGAAGAAGCGGGACACCTATAGCATCATGGTTTATGAACGAAAGCGACTTGTTGATAGTTTTTGGGGCTTCCTTCTCCAACCATACCGGTATAACACCTAAAAAACCGATAATACAGATCGACTTCGACCCCATGGCGTTGAGCAAATTCCATAAAGTTGATGTTGCCCTTTGGGGCGAAGTGGGCGTTACCTGCAACCTGCTGCACGAAAATCTACAGGGAAAAATTGAAACCCAAGATCAAAAGCCTGAAATTGCGGACAGATGGGAGATATGGAAATCAGAAAAGAAAAACAGGCTAAAGGATGACAAAGGCAACGGAATAAGTTCCATAGCCGTTTTTGATGCCATGAACAAGATAGTTCCTGATAATGCCGTGATTTCCGTTGATGTAGGAAACAACACCTACTCTTTCGGAAGGTATTTCGAATGTAAAAACCAAAGTGTTCTGATGTCGGGATATCTCGGATCCATTGGCTTTGCCCTGCCTGCAGCGATGGGTGCCTGGGCTGCCGTGAAAAAATCAAGGCCTGTTTGGTCGCTTTCGGGCGACGGCGGACTAGGACAATACCTGGCTGAAATTACAACACTGGTAAAATACAAGATGAACATCAAGCATGTTTTAATTAATAATTCGGAACTAGGGAAAATATCCAAGGAACAAAGGTCGGCAATGCACGATGTTTGGCAAACTTCCATGCACAATCCCAATTTCGCCGAATATGCCAATAATTGCGGTGCCCTTGGAATACGCGTCGAAAAGCATGAGGAACTGGAAAACGCAATGATGGAAATAAAAAATCACGATGGGCCGGCGCTACTGGAAATAATTTGCGACGTAAATCTCATTTAAAAAATAAATCATGGAAATATCTCCCGAACTTTGGTATTTATTACCCGTTTCAATAATAATAGCTATGATAGCAATGTCGAGCGGTATTGGTGGTGCCGTATTTTTTTCACCCCTTTTTATGCTAGGCTTAAAGCTCGACCCCACAATTGCTGTTGGAACGGCCTTGATAACAGAACTTTTCGGCTTTTCATCAGGCTTGATCGCTTATGTTAAAACAAAACTGATAGACTATAAACTGGGTATGAACCTTCTCATGTTCTCTGTTCCTTTTGCGATATTGGGAAGTTATTTCGGCAACGAAATCCCCCCCGTGGCATTGAAGGCAATATTTGGTGCCGGAATAATCTTTATCGGTGTACAGTTGTTTTCTTCATGGCGAAAAGAGGAGCGTGAGAAAAATGAAACCGAACGGGAAAAAGAGTTCGAAGAAAATTACGAAAGCTGTTTGATCGACAATACAGGAAAAGAATATAAATACACCATATGCAACAAGGATATGGGAAGGATATTTGCGGCTGTCGGAGGTGCTTTTGTGGGCATGATTTCCGTCGGTTTGGCTGAATTACAGGAATATCATCTGGTAGCAAAATGCAAAGTCCCGCCACCGGTCGCAGTAGCAACTTCCGTTTTTGTAGTTGTAATAACTGTTTTTGTTGCTTCGCTGGGTCATATTTATAAATTTACAACACATGCCGACAAACAAATGTTCGGTGAGATTTTAAGTATAATAATCTTTACTGCGCCCGGAGTGATAATCGGTGGGCAATTGGGACCTATGTTGCAGAAAAAAATGCCTGAAGATAAAATGAAAGTCGGGGTCTCCCTCCTCTTCATCCTCGTAGGAGGCATTTTATTGTTCACCCTCGCCAATTAATTCAATAATTCTTTATCATGAAGAAAATACTAACGATCATATTCGAGTTTGTTTGCGTAAGCAGTTATCCTCAAGTTTCTTCTTCGGCAGATAAAGATATACTTGTTAGGGTCTGCTGAAAAAGTCCGTAGTGCATCATATATAAAGCCGCAAGGTGAAGATGTATAATAATACTGCGAGCCGCCGCAATGAAGTAGATGATGCACTATGGGCTAGCAAACAAGATTTTTAGAAAAAATGCAGGCTTTTTTAATAAATCCTTGAAAAATGTTCGCATTCGTAACTAATAAAAATCGTGTAACAACATATACCTCACGTTGTTAGGCGTTTTTCAGCAAATCCTATTTATCTGATTATCAATTTTTTAATATATGTTTTACCTTTAAGGCTTATCCTGACAAAATAAATACCGGCATCAAAAGAACCCATATTTATATTAGTGTTCCGAATATGCTTATTGCTGAAAAGCTTTTGTCCTAAAATACTAAGCACATCAATATCGGCACCTTCCCATGACGCATCTGTCTTGACGATAACTTGTTTGTTGACGGTATAAATCATGGGGTCGGCAATATCGGGACTATCACTTATTCCGACCGTGCCCCAGTTTTCCATTTTGATATCGTCCAAAAAGGCGCCATAGCCATTTGTGCTGTTCAAATGGAAGCCTAAAAACACGATGGTATCATCGTCGGGGATAATCAAGCCTTCACCCAATGCAAAGTTAGCCTCAGTAATATCGCCATTTTCGATGATCACATTGTTAAGATCGGCAACGAAAGGCGAATAACCCCAATAAACACTCATGCTCTCGCTGTGTCCGGGAATGAAACCCTTATAATAAAAACTTGCATTATATTCGTTGCCAACGCTAACTTCGAAAGGTGGCGAAACAAACCAGTTGTCATAGTCGAATTCGACCAGACCGCCATCATAATAACACGACATGGCTTTCGAGCCGGTATTGGCAATTAAGCTGGTGCTCAACCATTTCTGGTCGCTATAATTATAAGCCTGCCAATAAACGGGCAAATCAGGGGTGCTAACATCCTCCATACCTTGCTCATAAGGGTAGGCCGAAATTGCATCCATAGTTGTGAACGACCAGATATCGTTACATCCGCTTGCTGTTCCCTGACTGTTGCGCGGAACTACCTGTAAATAATAGGTCGTGCTTTTGTTAAGGAAAATCGAAATGCTGTTATCCGGAAAATTATCACCGTTCAGCACATTTGTCGGGGTGGTTGTCCCACCACCGTCAGTTCCCAGATAAACATCATACGAACTAGCAAAAAGAGCAGGTGCCCAAGTAAGCTGATGGTTCAGGTTCGCATCGGTACCACCGTTAAGGGGATCGATTAATTCGGCACTGCACTCCGGAACAACAGTATAATCGTCAATGCCGCTTATGATTATGGAGTAGGCTTGCGAACCACCGCTCAGGGCACCATCATAATCAATATAAATTGTGTAAGTGCCTTCAGCGGCATTATCGATCTCTATTTTTTCAACATTGTCAACACCGTTTTTCGAGTTGTTCGTGGCCGCCGCCGATGGGTTGTCTTTATTCAGCTTCCATGGAAAATGGGTAGTGTTGCTCGCATCCAACACCCTGAGGTCGAGATTATTGACCAACATTGGGTTTGGCGGGTCCAGTTGTGGGGAAACGGGGCTTCCCGGTGGGTCGGTCCAGCAGATAGTTACTTTGAAATCACTACCGCCCGGAACAAACACCTGCCTGCTATAGAGGTCGCCTGAATTCAACACCAATTCATCGATAACATTTTGTCCTTGATCGTCAGAAATAATCTCGGCCGCAAATTCATCGTTCAACAATCCCCATCCGAACATATAATCGGGGCCGGGATAATCACCTGCTTCGGAAGCCGTGTGTATTGCAAGTCCTTTCAAGGTGGCTGCCCGCATCGGGCTTCCCGAATGCGTTTGCTGATAATGGTACTGAAGCATTGCCAGGGATCCTGAAACGTTCGGTGCCGACATTGATGTTCCCTGGCTAACGCCGTAATCGGTATTGCTGCCATCCAGGGTGGAGAAAACATCCACTCCCTTTCCAACTATGTCGGGTTTTATGCGTCCGTCATCGGCAGGGCCCCAATCAGAAAAACTGCTCATCTGAACACTCGACGGGCCTTCATAGGGATTGACCTCATAAACGGCGCCTACTGTAAGGAGATTCTTTGCAACCCCCCGCGAAGAGATACAATCATAACCGTCGTCACCGCCATCTTTTTCGGGTTTTCCGTTACCGGCATCACCGGGGCCTTCGCCCCTGTCGTTACCGGCCGACTTAACAATAAGATAATTAGGCGCATTATATGCTATCTGGTCCCATTTCTTGGCATCGCTGCTATAAAACCCGAATTTATAATCCTCATCGGGATCTATTGCACTGTTTCCATACCATGTCCAGTTTCCGTTATTATAATTCCAACCCGCAAGAAAACCATAAGAATGGTTGGATATCTCAAGTCCCGCGGCTGCGGCTGCGGCCATTTCCGAATCATCGGCCGACCATTGCCAATATTTAAGGTTGCCTCCATAAAGGGCTCCTTTTGCGTCGGGGTTGACCCCTGCTGCGATCATGGTTCCGGCAACGTGGGTCGAATGATAATGTGTGGCATAATTTCCGTCCTGCGGGAATGCCCTTGAAGACCCTCCGTCGGTAAATTCCTGATGCGACCTGCGAACGTGGCCGGCATCCCATTCGCCAAGCTGCGAATAGCCTTCTCCCGAATAACCCAGGTCTAGGCTTCCCCCGGGCCAGAGTTGGTCAACCCTTGTAGTAGCATCCGCACCGCGGTTGTCGGTAATATAATAAACCGGTTTGCCGTTGCGGACATCAACCAATTCCATTACGCGGCCATCCTCGGTCTCATGCCAAATCTCGATTTTGTTCCTTACCGCATATTCAACAACTTTCTGGTGGGCTTGATCCCAATCGTTTTGATACTGTTTGGAAAGCTCAATGAGCTTTTGCGTTTGGGTCCCGGTCTGCGACCATGCTGTATTCACAAAAACAAATCCTGTGAAAAGTACAACAAAAAATAATAATTTGGTAATTTTTGTGTTCATATTTACAATTTTGTATGATCATTCATTTTTATTCCACAAAAGTAATTATAATTAATGTATTCGGTAAAAATAATTCGCGAAGACTAATATGCGATTAAAATAATTGATGCATTACGTCAGCGCAGTGAAATAAACAAGCTTCATTTGCTATCTTTGCACTTCTATAATCACAAAGACAATAAAATGAAAGATTCAGTTGCTATATTATGTGGAGGCGGGCCGGCCCCGGGAATAAATTCGGTTATAAGTTCCGTCGCACTTGTGTTTTTAAGGTCGGGCTATAGAGTTCTGGGCGTTCATGAAGGATATAAAGGATTGTTCTCAAAGAACACCGATTTTACCGATATCGATTTTACCTTTGCCGATGCCATCCACAACCAAGGTGGCTCAGCCTTGAAAATGAGCAGGCACAAGCCTAAATACGAAGAGTTCAACACTAAGTTCTTTATCGACAAAAACGTAAAACTTCTTGTAACCATCGGTGGCGACGACACTGCCTCAACGGCAAATAGAATATCTAAATTCATGCGCGAGCATTATGTAAGCATACAAAACATCCATGTTCCAAAAACTATCGACAACGATTTGCCCTTACCAGAAGGAACGCCAACTTTCGGGTATCAATCAGCTAAACAAGAGGGCGTTAGGATAGCCCAGACTGTTTATGAAGATGCCCGCACAAGCGGGAATTGGTTTGTGGTTTCGGCCATGGGGCGCGAAGCAGGCCATCTGGCATTCGGTATCGGTGCTGCCAGCCATTTCCCCATGATCGTCATTCCCGAAATGTTCAATAAGGTAAGCGTAACTTTCGATAGGATCATAAAATTAATTATCTCTGCCATCGTAAAGAGGAAGATCCGCGGTATCGACTATGGCCTCGCCATTGTCAGCGAAGGTGTCTTTCATTTTATGGACGAAGACGAAATTGTTAATTCGGGAATAAACTTCACCTACGACGATCACGGGCACCCTGAACTCGGTAATGTTAGCAAAGCGCATATTTTCAACATATTGCTTCAAGAGAGATTGAAGAAACTCAACATAAAAGTAAAAAGCCGCCCAGTTGAATTGGGTTACGAGCTCCGATGTGTGGCACCTACCGCATTCGATCAGCTTTATTGCGGAATCTTAGGATACGGCGTCAAAAAATTATACGACGAAGGCCGCACCGGCTGTATGGTAACGGCCGATAACAACGGTACGGTAAAACCACTTTATCTCGAAGATGTGGAAGATGAAAACGGCAAGATAAAACCCCGTTTGGTAAATATAGAAGGCGACAAACAAAAACTTATATTTGAAAACGGCATCCAATACATTGAACCGGGCGACTATGAAGATGCCAAACAATTCCTGAGCAACCCAAAGGATTATGATTTCAGGGAAATTTTGGGCTGGTAAAAGGATGGTCGAATTTACGGCTTTTATAATCAGGACATAAAATCATCGGGTTTTATGAATCCCACCACCCTATTATTTTTTCTGCCAAAACAGTGGATAACTTAATATTGGATTCCTGTGTCCAGCCTGCGATATGTGGCGACAATACAACATCCTGCCTTTCAATAAGTTTCAAAAAATCACCGGGAAGTTGGTCTTTGTCAATGTTCTCAAACGAAAGCCCCTCGTATTCAAGCACATCCAGGCACGCCCCTCTAATTTTCCCTTTTTCAAGACCCTCGATTAAATCGGCCGTTCTTAAAACTTCCCCCCTTGAGGTATTTATCACGAATATGTCTTTCTCGAAAGAATCAAAAAAATCGGCATTGGCCATAAACCGGGTTTCATCTGTTAAAGGCAGGTGGAAACTAACAATATCGGCTCGATCAAAAACTTCCTCAAGTTCAGCCTCCCTGACAAATTCATTGGAGAAACCGCTTTTATATTTATCGTAAGCGAGTATGTCCAGCCCGAAGCCTGATAATTTATGCGCAAAGGCATTACCTGTATTTCCATAACCGATAATCCCGATTGTTTTGCCTCCCAACTCTATTCCCCGGTTCTCCTCACGCTTCCATACACCTTGCCTAACCTCGGAATCAGCCCTCAGCAAATTATTAAAAAGCGTCAGAAGCATAGCAATTGCCTGCTCTGCAACGGCATCGCGGTTTCCTTCGGGGGCGTTAAAACATTTAATGCCTAATTTTTCGGCTTTTTCCAAATCTATGTTTTCCATGCCGGCGCCCACACGGCCTATAAACTTGAGATTAGTGGCATGTCTTAATATCTCCTCGTCCATCCTGAATTTGCTTCTTATGATAAATCCACAGTATCCGGATGCCATTTGTTTTAGAGTTTCAATGTCATTACTATAAAAATGCTCGACCTCAAAGCCAGCAAGTTCCAGTAATAACGGGAGTTTCGGGTGTGTTGTGTCAATAAAAAGTACTTTTCCTTTCACCATTTTAAAACAAGCCTTACTTTTGCCAATTATTCTTGATTGAATAATAGTAATATTTTTAAATTTAAATATTTACAAAAATATTGTTATTTTAGATATTATTTACAAATTTCATAAACCAAATGTGGCAATTTATTGTTAGGTTGATTCTTAGGAATCGCATAAGTATTTTAATCGGCATCGGATTACTTACGATCTTTATGGGATATAAAGGCTCCAAGATAAAGATGTCGTACGAAATGGCCCGTATGTTGCCCAAGGCGGATTCCATCAATATTGAATACGAAAAGTTCAAGGCCGAGTTCGGCCAAGACGGAAGCGTGATCTTCGTCGCCCTTAAAGACCCCCAGCTATATACCCTCGGGCATTATAGGGATTGGTACGATTTAAGCAATGCGGTAGATAAGATTCGCGGGGTTGAAGAAGTTGTTTCAACTGCCCGTTTATATAATCTCAGCCGAAACGACGAGAAAAAGAAATTCGATTTCCGCCCAATAGTTCCCCGGAAGCCCCAAACCCAGGCACAAGTTGATTCCCTGAAAAAAATCATATATAGCCTGCCGCTTTATGCCGGACGACTGTTCAATACCAAAACCGATGTCTCTTTAATGATGATAACACTTGACAAAGAGATACTTAACTCCAAAGAGCGCATTCCGCTGATTAGAAAAATCAAGAGCGAAATAGATGTTTTCGGGAATAAATACAATATCGACATCAAATATTCAGGGCTTCCTTATATAAGGACCGTTACCTCGAAAAAGATTCAGGATGAGCTGCTCCTTTTTGTATTGCTCAGCCTGATCATAACATCAATACTGTTGTTTGTACTGTTCCGATCGTTAAGGGCCGTTGCCTTCTCCATGCTGGTTGTAGGAATTGCAGTTGTTTGGGTACTTGGCACAATAGTGCTATTTGGATATAAAATCACTATCTTAACAGGAATCTTACCTCCCTTACTGATAGTTATCGGTGTTGAGAACTCCATTTTTCTATTAAATAAATACCTTAGTGAATATCGCGACCATGGCAATAAAGTAAAAGCATTGTCGCGAATGATATCGCGCATAGGAAACGCCAACCTGCTCACAAACGCAACTACTGCCACAGGGTTTGCCGCCTTTATTATTACGAGCAACGAACTCTTGGTCGAGTTCGGGATTATTGCTTCGCTGAATATTTTAATTACATATTTATTATCGTTAATCCTTCTTCCCATATTGTTCAGCTTCTTCCCTCCGCCAAAAAGAAAACATCTAAAACATTTGGAGAAAAGTACGATCAGTAAAATTCTCGATAAAATAAACTCGATAGTACAGACCAGGCGGAAAGTCATCTATGTGGTCACAATAATTGCCTTTGTGGCAGGGATTATCGGAATCACCAAGCTCAGGACCACAGGCAACATTGTTGACGATATATCGAAAAAGGACAAGCTGTACAAGGATTTGATATTCATGGAGAAGAATTTTAACGGGGTGATGCCGTTGGAGATAACCGTTGATACCAAAAAGAAAAACGGGATCCTTAGAATGTCAACCATTAAAAAACTCGAACAGCTTCAGGACACCTTGGCACTTTATCCCGAATTCTCGCTCCCGGTATCCATAGTAGAAGTTATCAAAGCCGCTAAGCAAGCTTTTTATCATGGCGAACCAAAAATGTACGCCTTGCCCAATAATCAGGAGAAGAACTTTATCCTTTCCTATGTCCCTAATATCGAAAACAAGGACAAATCTATACTCAACTCATTTGTCAACAAGGACTTAAGCAAGACACGCATTACCGTTCAGATGGCCAATATAGGCACTAATGACATTGAAAGAATATTGGCACAACTAAATCCGCAAATAAAAAAAATCTTCCCGGCCAACAAATACGATGTGCAATTAACAGGTACGAGCGTAGTGTTCTTAAAAGGAACCAATTATTTGGTGCGCAATCTGTTCAGCTCGCTTTTACTTGCCATAGTGGTAATTACCGCCCTGATGGCCGTAATTTTCTCAAGTTTCAGGATGATACTCATATCATTGATACCCAATATTATACCTCAAGTACTTACAGCAGGTATGATGGGATATTTCGGTATTTCCATAAAGCCGTCAACAATATTGATCTTTAGTATCGCCTTAGGAATCAGTGTTGACAACACCATACATTTTCTGTCGCGCTACAGGCTGCATTTAAAACATACAAACTGGAAAATAAAGGAATCTGTATTGGCGGCTTTGCACGAAACGGGTTATAGCATGATTTATTCGGCCTTGGTTTTGTTTTTCGGGTTCTTTATCTTCACTTTATCATCGTTCGGCGGTACGGAAGCCTTAGGGTATCTAGTCTCGTTTACCTTGTTTGTAGCACTATTTTCGAACATCTTTGTTCTTCCTTCGCTTTTATTGTCCTTCGATAATAAGCTGCTCACTAAATCGTTCAGGCAACCCGTAGTGGAAGTGTTCGACGAGGAGGAGGATATAGAAATCGCCAAGCTTGTAAAAGAAGAATTAAACAATGCCGGCAAGGATCAAAAACATTAAGAACTAAAAATATAAACATGAAAGGTATCATACTCGCAGGTGGGGCAGGAACAAGGCTTCATCCACTTACACGGGCAGTAAGCAAACAATTAATGCCTATTTACGACAAACCGATGATTTATTATCCCCTGTCAATTTTGATGATGGCCGGAATAAAGGATATTTTAATCATCTCAACTCCCGAAGATCTCCCTAATTTTGAAAAGTTGTTCGCCGACGGCAGCGAACTGGGATTGAACTTCTCATATATGGTTCAGGAAATACCTAACGGGCTTGCACAAGCCTTTGTCCTCGGCGAGGAATTTATTGGTGACGAGAAGGTTTCCCTGGTTTTGGGCGATAATATATTTTATGGAAGCGGACTGCAGGATTTGCTTATTTCGAACAATGACCCTGAGGGCGGCATGGTTTTCGCATATCATGTAAAGGATCCTGAAAGATACGGTGTTGTAGAGTTCGACCAAGGGTTTAACGCTATTTCCATTGAGGAAAAACCTGAGCGCCCAAAATCAAATTATGCCGTTCCGGGTTTGTATTTTTACGATAATACAGTTGTTGATGTCGCCAAAAACATAAAACCCAGTGCAAGGGGCGAATATGAAATAACGGATATCAACAGATATTATCTTGAGAACAACAAATTAAAAGTTGGCCTTTTGGGAAGGGGCACGGCATGGCTCGACACAGGCACCTTTAGCTCCCTTTTGCAAGCATCCCAGTTTGTCGAGGTCATCGAAGACCGTCAGGGCTTAAAAGTTGGGTGTATCGAGGAAATTGCTTTTAACAAAGGCTTTATAGATGAGGCACAATTGGAAAAACTCGCCCAGCCATTACTAAAGAGCGGCTATGGAACTTATTTGTTGAATCTGCTGAAACAAAAATAACAATGTATAGCTTTGATGACCTCCTGAATTATTTTGAGGATAATTTAAAAAAGGAAACCTTTTCGCGCCAACCTGAAGAATTATACCAACCAATTGGCTATACCTTAGCCCTTGGTGGAAAACGTATAAGACCCGTGCTCACATTAATGGCTTGCCATATGTTTGGCGGCGATATAAAAGACGCCCTGCCACAAGCGCTGGCCATTGAGATGTTCCATAACTTCACCCTCATCCACGACGACATTATGGACAATGCCCCCATACGAAGAGGTAAAAAAACAGTATATAAGAAATGGTCGCCGAATATTGCCATCCTTTCAGGGGACACTCTTTTTGCTTATGCTTATCAGTTCGCCCAAAAGGCTGATAAAGAGATACTTGGTGATATATTGAACGTGTTCAACCAAACTGCTATAGAAGTTTGCGAAGGTCAGCAGTACGACTTGAATTTTGAAACCAGAAACGATGTCAGCGTTGAGGAATATATTAATATGATCCGGCTTAAAACCGCTGTTTTATTTGGGGCAAGCCTTAAGATAGGTTCTATTATCGGGGGGGCGAAAAAAGAAGAGTCCGACAAACTTTATAATTTCGCCCTAAACATAGGCCTAGGGTTTCAACTAAAAGACGATCTTTTGGATTCATTTGGTGATGAGATGGTTTTCGGCAAAAAGACCGGAGGTGATATTCTTACCAACAAGAAAACCTTTCTGTATCTAAAAGCACTTGAACTGGCAACTGACGGGGCCAAAAAGCAATTATTGGATTATTACTCATCTACCGACATCAATAGTCAGGCAAAAGTTCAAAGTGTAAAAAGCATTTTTTCTTCACTTGAAGTTGATAAGATCACAGAAGTTGAAATAAACAAGTATTTCGACAAGGGACTAGTTTATTTGAACAACATGAATGTTAATGACAGGATCAAAAAGGAACTCCACAAGCTAGCATCCAAAATGATCCATCGCACTTACTAGAAACCACCCTAAATTAGTCGTCAATCGGTTGTTTTTCGTCTAATCTATTCGTGAGAACCTCCCAGCTTGCATAAACCTCGGTTATTTTACTAGACAAGTTATCGTGGGCTTTAAACAGTTCCCCGGATTTTAATTCGGCAGCATTGCCCTCGGGGTCAGCAAGTTTCAGGTTTACTTCTGATAATTCGTCTTCCAGTTTTTCTATCTGCTGCTCGCACAAACTAATTTCCCTATTGATTTTTCGGGCCTGCTTCTCGATTTCCTTTTTCTTTTCCCAGCTTATTTTATTGGATGTTTTGTTTGTGCTCTTCGATTTTTCGGCCCCGCCAATGTTTCTTGAAGATGATCGCTCCCGCTTTTTTTCAAGGAAATACTGTATGTCGCCAAGATACTCCTTAACACCCTTGTCCTTGAATTCGATGCATCTATTCGTCAAACCCATTAAAAAATCCCTGTCATGGGAAACAATTACAACTGTTCCCTTATATTGAAGGAGCGCATCCTTCAAAATATCCTTCGATAAAATATCGAGATGGTTGGTGGGCTCGTCAAGCAACAAAAAATTAGTGGGCGTCATCAGCAATTTCACCAGCGCAAGCCTCGATTTCTCGCCGCCAGAGAGTATTTTAACCTTTTTGTCGATATCATCACCCTGAAACAAAAAGGCGCCCAGAATCGATTTTATTTTAGTCCGTATATCGCCAATGGCAATATTATCGATAGTTTCCAAAACTGATAAGTCCGGGTCGAGCATTTCCCAGATATCCTGTGAATAATAGCCCAAAACAACATTATGTCCCATTTTTAATTCACCGCTGAAATCAATATTATCGTTTATTATTTTTGCCATTGTGGATTTACCTTCCCCGTTTTTCCCGACAAAGGCAACTTTTTCACCCCTGATTATATGAATTTCAACATCCTGCAACACTAATTTATCGCCATAATATTTAGTGATCTTCTTTGCGTCAACGGCAATTTTTCCGCTTGCGGGAGCCTCGGGAAAAGAAAAATGTATGCTCTTGGTATCTCTTTTGTCAAGTTCAACCCTTTCAACTTTATCCAACTGCTTAACCCTCGACTGCACTTGTTTTGCCTTGCTGGCCTTATACCTGAAGCGCTCAACAAAACGCTCAATTTCACGTAGTTGCCTCTGCTGATTCGAAAACGAGGCCTCCAATTGTTCCTGCCTTTCCTCGCGCAAGCGGATATATTCCGAATAAGTTACTTTATAATCGTAAGCCCTGCCCTGATTAATTTCAATGGTCCGCGTACTAAGCTTATCGAGCAACGTTCTGTCGTGGGAAACCAAGATTACCGAACCGTTATAATTCTTCAAATAATCCTCCAACCATTGTATCGATTCAATGTCAAGGTGGTTTGTGGGCTCATCAAGCAAAAGTAGTTGAGGGTTTTGCAACAAAAGCTTAGCCAGTTCCACGCGCATTCTCCAACCATGGCTGAATTCTTTTAATTTCCTTTGGAAATCGCTTGCGACAAAACCTAATCCCTTCAAAATTATTTCCGCTTTTCCGCGTAATTTGCCTGCATCATAAAGCATTAATTCATGATTTAAGGTATCAATCTCATCAACAAGTTTTAAATATGCATTTGATTCATAATCCTCACGGATGCTAATTTGATGGGTAAGTTCATCAAGCCTATTTTGTTTTTCATCCAAAAAAGAAAAAACCTTTAAGGCTTCATCGATTACGTTATTATGGGTATCGGTTAACATTTCTTGTTTTAGATATCCGGGTTTGATATCGCTTGACATCACGACAGAGCCTGAATCAGGGGCAAGTTCCCCTGCGATAATGTTCAAGAGGCTTGATTTCCCGGCTCCGTTTTTTCCGGCCAGGCCGATTCGCTCCTTTTTTGAAATATTAAAATTAATGTTTTTAAAGAGCAGCTCCCCCCTAAATTCCTTGCTAATATTATTTACCGATATCATAGGATGCAAAAATAACCAAAAAGAAAAAGGGGCGATCAGTCCTTCGACTAACCGCCCCTTTTTTTAAGGTTCAACAGTGCTAAGGCCCGCCAGCTATCTTGCGATGGTGACGCGC
>JAADIS010000043.1 GCA_013151215.1 Chlorobiota bacterium
CAGCGCCGATGATACTGCTATACCAAGTGGGAAAGTAGGTCGTCGCCGAAATTTTATAAAAGCCCCGCACAGCGTGCGGGGCTTTTTTTTTGACACTTGACAACTGATAAATATTATACTCATTTTTAATCCTAATTGAATAATATCTCGATGCAATTTACTAGTTTTGTGTTCGTTATTATTCAAAATCAATAATTTGTTAATTTCTAAAAACATTAGTTCGGAAATAATTATCATAATATGTGTTCTGATATCATTAAATGCTGTTAGTCAGACAGATAGCACCATGATAAATCAAGACAGCATCCCTCCTGCCGTTGATACAACATCATATCTGCCCGATAGCTTGATCGGTGGCACTCCCAAATTATCAATATTAAAGGAAAAAGAAAAGCCTGAAATAATCGACTCCTCACTAATTTATTTTTTCGAGGGGAGTATGGAAAACCTGAAAAAAAATATTTTACTCGATATTGACACTAGCATATTAAATGCCCATAAGTTCGACCCCTTAAAGATTAACAACGGGATGTATTCAACCCTCAGCAATATAGGACTTGCCCATAAGCCACTGGTTTTCAAATTAGACAAAACCACAGGATATAGTTTACAAATCAACTCATTCGATAATTATGTTTATAGGTCGGAGGGTGTAAAATATTATAAATTATATATACCTCAATCAAAGATCTCTTATGTCATGGGGTCAAAGAAAGAGCAAAACCTTCACGTAGATCTAAAACGCGAGATAATAAAGAATTTGACGATAGGATTTAATTATAGCTTGAACAACTCACCCGGGCCATATAGACGTTCAAAGTCGAATAACACAAGAGTTTATTTCACCGGGCAATACTATACGCAAAACAAAAGATATGGAATTGCGGCTAATTACAGAAACAGCCGGATAAGGGTGGAGGAAAACGGAGGCCTTGTAAACGACAGCGTTTTCGAAAACAACGTGGAATCCGACAGAAGGCTTTTTGAGATGAATCTTACCAATGCATCACAAAGACTAATAAACTCCGGGTTCTTTGTGGAACAATACTTCAATCTGTTAAAGCCAAGTAAGCGCAACGACAGTTCCGAGCGCAAAATTGATGCCGGCCATCTGTCATATTCAATCAATTACGAGCGCAATCAATTGATTTATAACGATGATAATCCTTTGAGCGATTTTTATGCGCCATACTCCACCCCTATCGATTCAACCACAACATTCGATTCTGTCTATCAGTCGAAGTTATCGAATAAATTAATGTGGTCTAGCTTGGGATATAACGAAGACAAACTGAGCAAGGTGTTTTATATGTATTTCGGCGCGCAGCACAAGCTCGTCAGCCAGACAATGGCATACGACTCGGTAGCGATTGCTTATAATGAAATAAAACCTTTTGGGGGTATTTCCTTAAACCTCTTCAAAAGTATGCATTTTAAGGCCTATGGTGAATTAATTCTGAGTGATTACAGTGGTGGCGATTATAAGCTGAAAGCAGAAATAGACCAATATCTTGGTAACGAGAACAACAATGTCGGACGTATTGATGCCAGTATCGAACTTTTAAGCAGAAAACCTTATTGGTGGTACGAGAACTACAATTCCAACAGATTCCGCTGGACAAATGAGTTCAAGAAAGAAAACTCGATGATAATATCAGGAAAATATACTTGGAGGAACTTAAGCGCCGGACTAGTGTTCAATACTTTTTCCAATTATACTTATCTTGATGATTCGGTTAAACCTCAGCAAGTTACAAATACGGAAACTCATTTACAACTATTTGTTTCAGGAAACTTGAAAATAAAAAAGTTTGGGATGGACACAAGATTGGTCTATCAAAAAGTTAGTATCCCGGCAATCATACGGGTCCCTGATTTTAGCGGGCTTTTAAACATATACTTCAGGAGCAATATTTTCAAAGATGCTGCAACTGTTCAAACAGGATTCCAAATAAACTATTATACAGCGTTTTATGCTGATGCCTATATGCCGGAACTGAGGGCATTTTACCTACAAAACGACAAGAAGACCGGGAACTATCCCTTCGCCGATTTTTATGTCTCGCTAAACGTAAAACGGGCAATATTGTTCTTCAAGGCTGCTCACCTAAATTCCTATTTGGGGGATTACAGATATTATAACACACTACATTACCCCGGTAGGGACGCAAGGTTTTATTTTGGGGTCTCATGGCGGTTCTACAATTAATTTGTTGCCAATAAAACTCTAAAAGGCGAATTTCAAACCTCTTTTCTCCATATCATCAGAGAAATCAGTAAGTATTTTTCTGTCATCACCATTTAATAATAAAGGATTTTCTGTTATCAAAAATAGTTTTATATCCTTTATTTTCAATACACCCCAGGGGAACTCCTCTATATTGTTGGCATGCAGGTCCAAGTCCTGCAGGTTCGGCAAGCTAGAAAGATCGGGTATCTGGAATAAGTTGTTATAACTGAAATCGAGGCGTTGAAGATTAGGCATATTAACTAAACATCCGGGCAAGGCCATCAGCTCATTGTGATGTATGAAAATATATTTCAGGCTATCTAGCTTCATAATTGATGAAGGCAACACCCTGATATTGTTAAACGACAGAAATAATTGCCGCAGTTTTGTCAAATCTCCAATCTCAACCGGAATTTCCTCTATTTGATTATAATAAAAATCCAATTCCTTGAGGTTTTTCAACTGAAATACAGATAGGGGAATATGGTCAAACCTATTCTTATAAAATATAATATGCTCTAATTCAGTAAGCTGGGCAAATGATTCGGGCAGATTACTAAGATTGTTCTTTGCCAAATTAAGTTTTTTAACACCTTGCATTTCTCCTATGTTACCGGGAAGTTTCTCAAGTTTATTGCCAACTATTAAGACAGCCTCAATATTTGAGAGATTCTTTGCTGATGACTTTTTAAACACTATTTCATTTCCTGTAAGGTCTATTTCCTCAAGGCTATCCATCCTACGTAAAAACCGGGGTATCTTTTTGATGTTATTGCTGGTAAGTGTTAAGGTTTTAAGATTCCTGAGCTTTCGTATAGATCGCGGAATACGCCCGAGCTTATTATGACTTAAAACAACTGTTGTGATACTCTTATTTCTTGTGAAACGTATTTTAATCAATTTATTTGAGCTAAGAACTATTTCTTTGAGGCTATCGCCTTTAAAATTCTTCTTCCTTATTTTAGTGATTAAATTATTGGAGGCATGAATAGACTTCAATTTATCAAACCCTGATAAATCAGGTAGCCCCGAAAAATAATTATCATCTATATTGAGCTTAATTAGTGAGTCGCGGTTCACTTCACTAAGATAAGCCAATATCGAATCCCTTGCCATTGCCTTGCCTTTTATTCTTTGTGCAAGTTCAACTTTCATAATTGAATCATAATTTAAGCGGAAATCAATAGTTTTAATGCTTTGAGACCGCAGGTTTACCGAAATCAGCGTGAAGACGAGCAGGAAAATAAATCTCATGATAAAGACACTTTTGTTAAGTTACCGATGACAACAACAATTATTGAGCCAAGATCAACATCGATAAACCCATTAGCAGGGCAAAAAAAATATCTGGTTTACAACTTAATGCTTCTTCCACCAAACTATGAAACCGGAAATTAATATAAACAAGACAATAAGCCCCAAAAGAGGAATAAACAAAATATAAAGCTTGCCGAACATAAAGCCATACATCCTTGCGGTATGAATTTCCAGGGCCACGTTCCACAAGGACATGTCCTGGTTTTTTATGGGCAAGGGCATATCCACAAATTTTTTAGGATTTCCAATAGCAGCAGCACCGCTATTGAAATCAAAATATACTTTTCCGAAATCGAAATCCTCGCTAAAACCTGTAACCAGATAATCCCCCAAGGGTATTGTTTTGTTTGGGTCCCGCCTATAATTGTGCTGCTTTATGGCATCGTAAACCCGCTTTGTTTTTATGTCCCAAACAAAAAGTCCCTCGAAACTACCCACCAAAAAACGCTTATCGTCAATCTGCTCAAATGTATTAACCCCCATTATACTTAACGGGGGTTGTGCAGCAAATCTGCTGAGCGAATCATTGAACTCACTATCAGTCACATAAATACCATCAGGAGTTGCAATATAAGCCAGCTTGTTTTTGTTGTCAACTATTATACGTCTTAACTTATCGAACCAAGGGTTGGGGGAGTCCAATTCTGTAAAAGGTATTTTTGACACCTGTGAATATGCGATTACAGCAAGAAGTGGCGGTCTGAGGAACATTCCCGTAAAAGTGGTTACTATTAAGAACACAATTGTTATCCAACCTATTTTATTGTGCCATTTAAGCGACCAGCGGTTGAACATTCTCAATTTATGGGTCTTTGCCAAAGGATGCCTTTTCATCTTTCTTTTTAGGAACAATGGAATCACGAAATAAACCAGCCCTGTGATACTCAGAAAGATAAAAACGAGAGCAACGAAATCGACGAACAGCTTGCCCATATCGCCGTATATTTCTCCGCTATGTATAACCCACAAAGTTTTAAAAAGCCCAATTTTGTTCTTATAACCAATAGGAGCCGGAAGTTGCAACTTATTAAAGTGTTCATTATCGGTTGATTGAAACAAAAACGATCTGCTCATAACTATTAAGGTATCCCCTCTCGAAGCAATATCAACTATACGTGGATTATGCCTTGGGCGAAATATTAATTTCCATGCCCCGGCTTGATAATCATATTGATACAAACCAAATAAAGTGCCCGCATATAAAGTTCCGTCATGAGAAAGAAACACTCTCTCAACTTTATGATTATCAACACCTTTACCAAAGCCATTATTGAAATCCTTGAAATATGATGCTGAAGAATTAGTTAAGAAGATGCCTATATTCCCATAAATAAGAATACTGTCATATCCAATTCTCTCGGTATTTTTCACAGCTGCCCTGTTCCAGTTGTTATATTCGTAATCAGAAGGCAAAATCGAACGTTTTACATCAATCCCGGAAAACAATCCCCTATGGTTAAGTACTATACCCGACAATGAAAACAACAATATAAAAATTGTGAGTCCCAGGCTTAACCATTTATGATATTTCTTGAAAAATTTCGTCATTTGAAAAATGCCCCCGCCATTGGCGAGAGCATATTATTATATTTAATGGCTTAAAAATACGATGCAAATATGCAACAACTTCAGTTAAAATAAATACCGATAACAAGGTATTTATTTCATGCCCCTTTCCTCTTTAATTGCCTCATACGCAGTATTGAGCTTAGTGAATTTTTCTTCGGCTGCTTTCTTGACATCTTCCCCGAGATGGGCAACCCTATCGGGATGATGTTGTTTCGCCAGATCGCGATAGGCTTTTTTAAGTTCTTCGTCGGAAGCAGTTTTATCGATACCAAGGACCTTATAAGCCGAACTTGTTTCTTTGACGAACATGGCTTTTATCGATTCGTAATCTGATGCATTTATACCCATGTATGATGCAATCGTATTAATCATATCTATTTCGCTGGGATGGTTATTTCCATCTGCCTGGGCAATGCCGAACAGATATTGAATAAGCATCATGCGGGAGCCATAATCCATAAATTGTGAAATCTGCCGACTAACATCCTCTATATTAAGGTCTTGCTTTAATATTTCACCGAGCATTTTAACATATTGCGGCGATTTAGCAGCACCAAAATTATGATTCAGAAATCTTTTTACGAAATCCAGTTCGGAGCGCTTCACACTACCGTCGGCTTTCATCACCGCTGCTGTTAGAATTAAAAGCGATAGGCTAAAATCGCCCGATTGTGTTCTGCCATAAACAGCATTATCCGCAGTGGAATTTGAAGTTCCTGAGAACATTGAGCCCATCATAAACCCCAGTATTCCACCTATAGGTCCACCAAAGGCCCATCCCAGGCCGCCGCCAAGCCATTTGGCATAAGAACTTCCACCTCTACCGCTAAAACCCGAAGCACCTTGCGAAGAATATGGTCTGTTATCGGAATTAGCGCCTCCAGGCTTATGATTAGTTGAACCATACGGGTTGTCGTCCTTGTCATTGCTTGTATTCGATTGATTTTTAGGGGTTTTCCATTTCATTGAATAATACAAGGCTATTCCTATCAAGATTATTACAAATAAATACTTCATTCAATATGAATTTAAAGAAAGTAAAATTGAAGGATATCGTATAAAACAGACATCCTTCAATAAGTTTATAGTTTAGGGAATAATTATCCCATCATATATTCTTTCTCATCAAAACTTATACCAAATGTTTTTAATTCATCGAGCACAGGTTTGTAGATGTCTTCCGTGATGGGCAATACGATGCCCGTTCTTTTAATTTTACCCTGGAGAAATAATTTGGTAGTTATGGCAAGGGGCAGTCCAACGGTAATGGCCATGGCGGTTTTTTCCTGGTTTTCGCCCTCGAAGGCCATGGCAGACACTATCATCTTCTCTTCGTTACCCACTTCATATTTAAACTCGTGCTGCATTATAAGCATATCCCTGTCATCGGGGTCCATTGCCCATTTCCCGAGAAGTAGCTTTAGCAGCACCTGTGCCGGTGTAGCACGCTTTAGTCCGATTTTGCGCTTATCGAAAATGCCCAGCCATTCCAGTTTCTTAAAAACTTCTGGATCGCAGCTATTAACGCAATAGAGCTTTAATTTTATCTCAACAGGCATCTCAGGGTCATATCTAAGGAAAGAGTTGATAAACTGACGGTAAGTCATGTTTTCCGAATCCTCGATTATATAATCGTCGTCGGTTGCTCCCAAACGAACAAATACGTTCCAGGCTTTTGAGAATCCCGGACGGCGGATAGTTCCCCGATACATTGATGGTATGTCCTCCAAACCATATATCTCCCTATAACTCAGTGAGTCGCGGTTTGCATACACTTCAAAATCGCCATAATTTAAAATCTTGCGCTTCAAAACCCTGTCGAACAAACGGTGATAAGGAATATACTTATACCTGCCGTTATTTATAAATTTTGAAACTCCGTTACCGGCAAGGACAACGTTTCTCGGATTCCAAGTAAACTTATAATTCCAAGGGTTGTTGTCATATTCCGGAGCTACCAGACCGCCCGTAAAGGAATAAAACGACTTTAATTTGCCACCTTCTTCCCTAATACGGTTAATCACGTTCATGGCCGACATGTGGTCGATTCCGGGGTCAACGCCCAGTTCCATCATAATAGGGATTCCGGCTGTTTTGGCCTCTTCGTTCAATGCCTTGACCTCTGGCGTTGCATAAGAGGCCGTTAACATAGGCTTTTTAAGCTCGATGCATTTCGTTATCACTTTCATGTGCATGAAAGCAGGCAGCATTGATATTACAACATCGTGATCACTAATAACTTTCAATGTGTTTTGCTCATCGGTAACATCGAAAGTTATAGCGCGGCCATAAGGGCTGCCATTAACTTTTTTTATCGCTAGCTCTTTGTCTATGTCGCCCAAAGTCAACTGCCACTGGTTTTCTTCTGCGTTTTTAAGCAAATAGTCAATCAAACTTATGGTTGATAAACCGGCGCCTAATACTAAAATTTTCTTCATAACAATAAATTCACAAATTTTTTGCGTTAACTAGATAAGTGCTTATTAATCAATATTATAAATATTCTTCCAGATATCGATAATCCGGGGTTAATTCTCCATTATATAAAATCGTTGCCCTTTTAATTTCAGCCGGCAGTTGAACCTTATCGAAGTCGAGGCCGAAATCGGCCGAACAAATCTCGGGCATAAAGCCGAAAAGCGCATCGCTAAAGGTTTGCGAAGATTCACGCGGCAATTCGCTGGGCAATATGTCAACGGCCATAATTAATAAGCCATCACCTTTAAAACCCATGACGGGTTTATCCGTCAACGGATCATAAACAAAAACGGGATCTTCTATTTCGGTTCCTTTATGGGTACATTCTATCGAGCCGTCGGGGTCGCAGGTAACATCGCCGATAACCTTTAACTTAGGTTCGCCGCCCACATATAGATTCTTAAGATAACCCTTGGTAATTATTCGCGGGTAACGGTCGTCCCAATACATGCAGTTCATCAGTACGCTAAGATGGGGGATATATTGATCAAACTGGCTTTCAAAGAGTTCAGGCTGATTATAATATTGTTGTAAATCGAATTCCGTCCCGGGATTGATGGGTTTTGAAAGATGTTTTTCCTCAAAAACAAGCGCATATATCTTCTTGTTCGATAAATCCTGCCTTTCGTCAAGGCTTGCCACCTCTTCAGGTTTGATATACTCGACGGGTAACAAATCAAGTATTTCCTGCGATCCTTTGGAAACATTTCCATAGCCCGTAATTCCGATCACCAAGGGGTGAATCTGCTCGGATACCCCGTTTTCCTTGATATAATCACCGATTTGAATAATCACATCTTTCGCTTCCTGGAGCGAATTATATTTATGTGTTTGCTTCAATTTCAGGAAAGGAGTGTCCAATCCCTGCACTTTGAGCCTCTGGCCCAGCGACCACAGGGAGTTTATTGTGCCTGCAAGTCCTGCGAAGCGACCGAAAAATATCAGCCTCCTTCCTTCTTCATCGGTTATTTTCTCGTAGTCGATGAGGGTCATTTTGCTCTCCATCATATTTTTCAGCAAAGGCATATTATATGCCTGTCCCTTAATAGTGTGCGAGAAAAAAATGTAAGCCCTGCCGGGTTTAAAATATCCAATAGGCATTTCCTTGACGCCCAAAACTATTTGGGAATCTGTAATTTCGTCAACCAGCTCCGCTCCTGCGTCCTCAAACTCCTTATCGGTAAAAATCCTTTTAGCCGATCTTACAACTTCAAACTCTATACCTTTTTCAGTTAATTCCTTAAGATGGCCGGGAGTCAAGGCCACTCTTCTTTCCATTACGTATTTATCCTCGTATCTGATACCTACTTTATGCATAACTATTATTTATTCAAATGTCAGCAAACTTATAAAAATTAACATCCTGAAGGAAAAAAAAAGATATTTTTACAGAAACTAAATAAAGTAGTAATATTTCGATATTTTAAAATGCCGCTGGGCAAAAAAAAGTACTATGAAGAATCGATTCGAGAAAACTGTTGATAATCAAAGAAGGTATTTCAACACAGGTAAATCAAAAGAATTGTCGTTCAGGAAATCTAATTTAAAAAAGCTCCACTCCTTAATCAAGAACAATGAAGGCTTGTTTTATGAGGCCATATATAAAGACTTCAAAAAATCGGCATACGACACATATTTAACCGAGCTTGGCATTATTTATCATGAGATCAAACTAGCCATAAAAAGGCTTCCTCAATGGACCGGGAGGCAAAAGAAAAACACCGGCCTGATAAATTTCCCGGGCAGGAGCTACCTTGTTCCCGAGCCCTTGGGCACATGCCTGGTGATAGGAGCCTGGAATTACCCATACCAATTATCGATTCTTCCGGCCGTATCGGCCATGGCCGCCGGGAACACCGTAATTATTAAACCTTCCGAACTGGCAAAAAACACTTCGGGAATAATGGCCAAAACAATAAACAGCAATTTCGACCCGGAATTCTTGCATATAATCGAAGGAGGTGTTGAAGAAACCACGGCTTTATTAAAAAACAAGTTCGATAAAATATTTTATACCGGAAGCTCTGCCGTAGGGAAAATAATAATGAAGGCCGCCTCAGGGCACTTAACGCCGGTAGTCCTGGAGCTGGGAGGGAAAAGCCCTGCGATAATAATGGAGGACGCAAATATCAAGATGGCTGCCAAAAGAATAGTATATGGCAAGTTCATCAATGCCGGCCAAACCTGCGTAGCCCCCGATTATATTTTAATAAAAAAAGAAACAAAAGAAAGGTTTATCGAGGAGGTCAAAAAACAGATTATTGAGGTTCACGGCAAGAATCCTATTGACAGTGAGGCATTTGCAAGAATAATTACTCAAAAACACTTTAACAGGCTCACCAAGCTTATCGACGGCTCGAAAGTTGTTGCCGGGGGCAAATATGTTGAGGAAGATAAATTTATTGCCCCTACCCTACTCGACAATGTTGGTTGGGACGATGCTGTTATGCAGCAAGAGATCTTTGGCCCTATATTGCCTATAGTTGAATTTGACAATCTAGATGACGCAATCAGCAAAGTAAAGGAAAGGGACAAACCTTTGGCACTTTATATCTTCTCTAAAAACACCAAGGACATCAATAAGATTTGTAAGGAGATTTCCTTTGGGGGGGGAATGATAAACGACACTATCCTCCATTTGGCAAATGCCGACCTCCCTTTTGGGGGAGTGGGTTATTCAGGTATGGGAAATTACCATGGCAAATTTGGATTCGATACTTTCAGCCATCATAAATCACTGATATACAAGACTAATCTTTTTGAGCCTTTTATTAAGTTTCCTCCTTATACTAAAATAAAGTTTAAGATAGCGAAATTGTTGATGGGCTAAGCTGGCTGCGTCCCGGGACTCGCTCCCGCTGCCATGCCTAACTTACTCCCTTAGATAGTTCAAAAAGCCATAAAACGCATACTTCCCCAGCCATATCAATTGTATGTTACAGAGTGTTGGGACATTGACTTAACGGAGCGACGACCATACATTTCCTGCAAGCCACAGGATATTTAACAATTATGCCCTGGAAGCCTTTGCCATACTTTGGGGCGAAGCCAAAACCTACACGACGAAGGGTGCCTAATTTAGGCAATGCCGCAATCCGCACAGCGTATTAGGTGCGGCGCAGGAGGGTGATTATCCTGGTGTCCGCTGCAATCGTTTGCGTTTATCTAATCGTTAATTTATACTAATTCTCAGTAATTTAATTCTAAGAAATGTTATATTTGCCCTCCTTAAAATGGACATAAATTTATTATAATAAATTCACATAAAAATGGCTAAAACTAAATATGTTTACACTTTCGGCGACCGTAAGGCCGAGGGTAACGCAACAATGAAAAACCTCCTTGGGGGAAAAGGTGCCAACCTTGCAGAAATGAATTTAATTGGGGTCCCGGTTCCTCCGGGGTTTACAATTACTACTGAAATTTGTACCTTATACAATGAAAAAGGCAAAGATCATGCAGTAGAACTCATTAAAAAAGATGTTGAAAACAGTATTGCTGAGCTGGAAAATATAATGGGGACTAAATTCGGGGATTCCAAAAACCCTCTATTGGTTTCTGTCCGCTCAGGGGCGCGTGCCTCAATGCCGGGAATGATGGATACAGTCCTAAACCTCGGACTCAACGACAATGCAGTCAACGGTATAGCCAAAAAATCAGGCAACGAGCGTTTCGCCTGGGATTCTTACCGTAGATTCGTACAAATGTACGGCGATGTTGTTTTAGGCATGAAGCCTGAATCGAAAGAAGATGTTGACCCTTTTGAAGGCATCATCGAGAAAATGAAGGAAGAGAAAGGTGTTGAACTCGATACCGATCTCAGCGTGAATGATTTGAAAGATTTAGTACAACTTTTCAAAACTGCCGTAAAGGCGCAAACAGGGCATGATTTCCCTGTCGATCCATGGGAACAACTCTGGGGAGCAGTAATGGCCGTTTTCGATTCATGGATGAACGATCGTGCCATCCTTTATCGCAAAATGGAGAAAATCCCCGACGAATGGGGAACAGCCGTAAATGTTCAGGCCATGGTATTTGGTAATATGGGCGAAACTTCCGCAACCGGTGTTGCATTTTCAAGAGATGCAGGAACTGGTGAAAACATATTCAACGGCGAATATCTGATAAATGCACAAGGAGAGGATGTTGTTGCAGGTATCCGTACTCCACAACAAATCACCCTTGAAGGCTCAAAGAGATGGGCCAAGCTGGCACAAGTCAGCGAAGAGGACAGGGCAGCAAACTTCCCCTCACTAGAGGAGGCCATGCCATCTCTCTACAAAGAACTTTGGGAAACACAACATAAGCTTGAAATGCACTATCGCGACATGCAAGACCTTGAATTCACCATACAGGATGGTCGTTTGTGGTTGTTGCAAACCCGTAACGGAAAACGCACAGGTGCCGCAATGGTAAAAATAGCCATGGACATGCTTCACGAAAAGCTCATCAAAAAAGAGGAAGCGCTCATGCGTGTCGTGCCTGAAAAACTTGATGAACTGCTTCACCCGGTTTTCGATTCGGAAGCCATTGAAAGCGCAACGGTAATGTCGAAAGGACTTCCTGCCTCCCCTGGTGCCGCATCAGGCCAGATTGTTTTCCATGCAGATGATGCCGTAGCCTGGAACGGCGAAGGCAAAAAGGTTGTTTTGGTACGTATCGAGACATCTCCGGAGGATCTTGCCGGTATGAATTCCGCAGAGGGTATTTTAACAGCCCGGGGAGGGATGACCTCCCACGCTGCCGTTGTTGCCCGCGGAATGGGCAAATGCTGTGTTTCAGGTGCCGGAAGCATTAAAGTGGATTATAAAGCCAGAACACTGGAGATGAACGGTAAAGTTTATAAAGAAGGCGACAATATTTCGTTAAACGGCTCAACAGGAGAAGTTTATGATGGCATGATAAAGACTACGGAAGCCGAACTTAGTGGCGACTTCGGTGATTTAATGCGTTTGGCCGACAAAAAAGCCAAACTGAAGGTCCGCACTAATGCCGACACTCCTTTCGACTCGAAGGTAGCCCGCGATTTCGGGGCAATAGGCATCGGCTTGTGCCGTACTGAGCATATGTTCTTCGGTGACGATAAAATCATCGCTATGCGCGAGATGATACTTGCAGAAGACGAAGTTGGCCGTCGTGAAGCACTGGATAAATTACTCCCTATCCAAAGAAAAGACTTTGAGGGCATCTTCGAGGCAATGCACGACCTTCCAGTTACTGTTCGTCTGCTCGATCCACCATTGCACGAGTTTGTACCCCATGACCAAAAAGGTCAGCAGGAAATGGCTGATGTCATGGGCGTTAGCATTGATATCATAAAGGAGAAAGTCGAGAGCCTTTCCGAATTCAACCCAATGCTCGGACACCGCGGCTGTCGTTTGGGAAATACTTATCCAGAAATTACGGAAATGCAATCACGCGCCATTATCGAGGCTGCATTGGACCTTAAAGCCAAGGGTATAAATGCTCATCCAGAGATAATGATTCCTTTGACAGGAACTCTTGCCGAAATGAAAATGCAGGAAAACATCGTCAGGAATACTATCGCAAAGGTGTTTGAAGAACGAAACGACAAAATCGATTTCATGGTGGGTACTATGATCGAAATACCACGTGCGGCACTTACCGCCGACGAGATTGCGAAATCCGCGGAGTTCTTCTCCTTCGGAACCAACGACCTCACTCAAATGACATTTGGTTACTCCCGCGACGATGCCGGAAAATTCCTTCCGATCTATGTTGACAAAGGTATCCTTAAAAACGACCCTTTCCAGGTCCTCGACCAAGAGGGCGTTGGGCAGTTGGTGGAAATGGCCGTCAAGAAAGGAAGAAAAACACGTAAAAACATCAAATTGGGTATTTGCGGAGAACATGGCGGAGAGCCAAGCTCCATAGAATTCTGCCACCGTGCCGGATTGCACTATGTTAGCTGTTCACCTTACCGTGTGCCGATAGCCCGTTTGGCTGCCGCACAAGCCGTTATCGTGAATAAGAAAAAATGGAAAATGAAAAATGCATGACGCATTTTTATAATATGAAAAAACCACCTCGTAGCGAGGTGGTTTTTTCATTTATGCCAAAGCTAAAGTCCATTTTTGCGTAATTACCCAATGGAACTGAATATCCTGGAGCATAAATAAAAACTTTGGGAATATCGCTGTCAATATAGTGTATATCTTCATTTTTATCAAGCAAAACCGTATCGCCTTGTTTGTTTATTAGTTTGATATCAGATATAAAATACTGTATTTCGCTTATCATATACTTATTACCGGCGCCATTGACGTAACGAAAGGTATC
>JAADIS010000002.1 GCA_013151215.1 Chlorobiota bacterium
CCGGATTACGCATTGAGATATTCAGTGCGCCATAACCGCCCATCGACAGCCCGGCAATTGCCCTGAATTCACGCTTCTGGCGAATCCTGTATTTCCCTTCAATAAAAGGGATAAATTCATTGATAAACATGTCCTGCCATTTGTCGTTGTTCGACTCGTTATTACAATACCAGGTTACTTTACCATTGGGCATAACGATAATCATTGGTGGGAAATCCCCGTTTTCTATCCCTTTATCTGCAATCAGGTTTGCTTCGCCAAACTGTATCCAGCCTGTTTCATCATCAGAGTAACCGTGCAAAAGGTACAAAACCGGGTAACTACGCTGAGAAACATCATAACCGGGTGGAAGGTAGATGGAATACCCTACCGGGTAATCAAGTGTTTTACTTTCAAACTCCAGACTCTCAATAACTTTGCCATGCCGGGCAAACAAATTCCCTGCAAAGAATATAAAAACGGAAAATAATACGATTGCCTTCATCTATTAAATTTGTAATTAATCAATGTGCAAGTTAGTAATAACATTTATAGAATTTACCACATCCCTGCCATTTTTGATTACCGCATATCAGTAACATGCCCGGGTACTACAACGATAAATGCTCCATCGGGCCTTTCCCTTTTCATTCACTGGCCTCATATTTTTGTACCCCGAATGGTAGATTTAGTAAAATTGACTTGACTTACTTCAGGAATTTTTGCAACTTAAACAACTTCAATAAGTTTAAACAGATGAAAATAAAGATACTTCTTGTTGCTTTTGGCATGATTAACCTTGTTTTTACACAAACAGCTTGTGATAAAAACGATGATAGTTCAGATGATAAATCCGGTATATCCTGGATCGTATGTTCGGGGGCAGAGGGAAATAAAGCTGTTTATTATGTGTCAAATTCGGGGGACGATGATAACGATGGATTATCAGAGAGTTCGGCATTTAAAACAATTGCAAAGGCATTATCTACTGTAAATCCAGGCGGAACCATAAAAATAATCCCGGGGGTTTACAACGAAAGCATTGGCATTCAATCGTGCGGGAGTTTAAGCTCGGCTATTACAATAGAAGGGTACAATGGTGTTCCTGTACTCGATGGGGAAAATAAGAAAACAATAGGTTTGTTTTTTAATAAATCTAATAATTATATTATAAGAAACCTCAAAATAATAAATTATACGGATATTGGAATAGGTTTTTCAACAGGTTCAAACCTTGTTTTAACAAACCTGGAAATTGCTGAAAATGGGCATGCCGTCCAATTGAAAGACTGGGAGCTTGAAGGTTATGGGATTAACATTGATTATTCGGATAATATCCGGGTATCTGATTGCGAAGTTTATAGGAATGGCCCCGAACCTCAAATAGTGCCTGACTATATTATGGGGACAGGCATAAGTTCGTATAGCAATACAAATATTATAATTAGCAATAATATATCTTATGATAATATTGGCGGAGGGATATTGGTTGAAGACAGTTATGAGGTAATTGTTGAAGGGAATGAAGTATATGGGAATGATTTGGATGCTACTGTTGATGAATGGTGGGATGGTGGCTTATGGGTAGATGGCGGAGCTAATGTTATTGTCAGGAATAATAATTTCCACGATAATAAAGGGCCTGGAATTGAAATTAGTGATGAAGATAAACAAAACCCGACTGGTTATGAGCTGAGTAATAATGTAAGTACAGGTAATTATTTTGGGATATTTATCTGGAACTTTGGGACAAACGATTGGCCGGATGAATCGATTATCAAAAAATCAGGCAATAACTTTACCGGCAATTCGAGGCAGGATGTGTGGATTGTAGATTGGTACTAGCGAATTGTAAAATAGTTGAATAGAAATTAACCGGGTATGAAAAACCGGGCGACATCAAAAATAAAAGGTATTAAAACGCCTTTTATTCAGGTTATTAGGAGTAAACATGAAAAGAGGTGTAATTTTGAACATAACAATTAGAGCAGTCTTTTTTTTGGCTGTAATAATAAGTTTATCCGCTTGTAAGAAAGATGATAATCCATTACCAAAAGAGATGGATTACAAACAGGAAATGAGAAATTTCGTGCAAGAAATAAGTGCTTATTCAAAAGTAATTAATCCGGATTTTGTAATAATCCCGCAAAATGGTGCAGAAATAGTCAGTACAACAGGCGATGATACGGGCTTGCCCGAAATGGCCTACATAAATGCAATTGACGGCATAGGGCAGGAGTCGTTATTGTTTGGCTATAGTGTTGACGGCCAGGCAACCCCAAGCGAAGAGGCAGAATGGACAGGGTATTTTTTGGATATGGCAAAAAACAACGGGGATGTCCAAATAATGGTTACAGATTATTGTTCAACTCATTCAAAAATAGACAATTCTTATTTTATAAATAACAAAAAAGGTTATATCTCTTTTGCTGCAGGCCAAAGAGCATTAGATAATATTCCAGCTTACCCGGCACAGGTTTATAATGAAAACGCTGATGTAATTACTAATCTGCAGGATGCAAAGAATTTTTTATATCTTATAAATCCCGACAATGAGTATTCAACAAAACAAGAATTTGTTGATGCTGTGAGGAGTACTAACTATGATATTATAATAATGGATTTCTTTTTTGCCGGCGAAGGATTTACTGCTGGCCAAATAACACAATTAAAACAAAAACCCAATGGTGGAGAACGTTTGTTGATATGCTATATGAGTATTGGCGAAGCAGAAAACTACCGCTATTATTGGGGCAATAACTGGGCAAACAATCCACCTGCCTGGCTTGACAAGGAAGACCCAAACTGGGAAGGGAATTTTTATGTAAGGTATTGGGAGGGGAGGAAGGCTGGAAAAATATTATTTTCGGGAATGATAGTTCATATCTAAAAAAGATACTTGACGCAGGGTTTGATGGTGTATACCTTGATATTATCGATGCTTTTGAATATTTTGAAGGCAATGCGCAGTAATCGCTTTAACCGTATTTTGGTTCTCCTCAACCCCGGGGTTTATATATTTATATGGTAATATTTACTTGTAGGGCTTTCTTGCTTTTCAGGATGCTGGACAACATGGTTCTGTAAACATTTAAACTAAAGGCTGTTTTATTCCAGGTTAATTTCTTGCTTCCCGGAGTCCAGGACTATTTCCTTGTTTTCCCATAAGAATTTCCCTGACAGACCTTCCGGTAAAATAATCTCACCTTTAATGCCATTTACTCCTCTCCTCCTTAGATTAAGAAAAATATCTCCTTTGGGATGCGGCATCCTACATTCAATAAATTCTAAGTCCCCCAAGTGAGGCTCAATATTGACCGTTTTAAATCCGGGACTCGCGGGCATGATACCACAAACGGTTGCTAGCAGGTCATAATTTGGGTGTGCACTCCAGGCATGGCAATCTGACCGGGTAGGTTCCGGAGTTTCGGCAAAGGTGGTAAGTCCAAGGTCGATCATTTCTTTCCACGGTTCTAGCATACTGATATAGTCATCTGCCATACCTGCTTTTACCATAGCCCGGGTCAGGTAAAACCTAAAATAGAAGGATGCCTGGGTCAAATCTTTATCAGCAAGCAACTTGTTGAATACCTTTGAACCTTCTTTCGGGTCAAACATTCCTGTAAGTATTGCCAAAATATTCGCATGTTGGCTAAAGGAAGTTTTTTCCGGGGTGTCTGCAAGCAATCCATTTTCCCTGCTCCAGCAAAGCATATAGGTATTCTTCAATAATGACCGGGAAAGCTGTCGATAATGTTCAGCCTGTTTGGCATCATTGAAAGCATCAAATAATTCTACAGCTTTCTGCAAGGCATCTACATACTGCAGGGTAATAATTGATGAATAGCCGTCAATTGCTCCTTTAGGCGTCCCGCCAGATGGTTTTTCTCCATTCCATGGGCCAAAGGGCCAATCAACGAAATTCCACCAGTCCATAGGCCCCAACATCCCATTCCCGGCAATTTGTTGTTCATACCAACACAAAATATTCCTTACTCCACAGAACTGTTTTTTTACAAAATCTCCATCGTCACGGTGCATCCAGAAATCATGTACCATATCAATCCAAAATAGGGAGAATGGCGGTATTACCTGTGGCTGGGCTGAAGGATAGCGGCTTTGTGTTAGTCCTAATGGAAGCAATGAATTGTTGAACTGTTCAATGGCATTGCGCATCAACCGGTCATCACCAGCCACATAAAGCGAGATTAATGCTTGTATCCGGGTATCACCTACATATTGCAGTTGCTCATAATAAGGGCAGTCGAAGTAAGTCTCACCAGCACATAATCGGGCTGTTCTCCAACCTATATCCCAGATGGATTGTAACTCAGGGTTGCTACTTTTAAAATATGCTTTCTCTTCAAAAGGATATGCTATGAAATGCCCGTACATATCTTCGATTGTTATAGGCTCGTCTTTGGTTTCTATAGTAAGTTCCAGATACCGATAAGTCCTAAACCAAAGAGGTTGAAAATGCCTGTTTCCTTTTCCATCCGGCTGGAATTTGTCTGAGAAAAAACTTAGCATTGTCTTCCCCTGGGTTTGATTGCGGTTTCCCTTAAGCCCGTTTTTGCCTACCAATGCTTCTGCATAACTGATTTCTATTGTTGAGCCCTTACCCCCGCTAACCACCATATCGGGATAAGCTGTAGTTAGAAAGGTTTGATCAAACAAGATTTTCACTTTTCTATTAGCTGGTATATTTAGAGGCGACTTCCCTTTTAAGAAGCCTTTCCCGACTACAATATTTTCAGTTCGTTCCACCTCTTTGATGCGCTGAAGCCTAGACTCCATGAATGGAATATTTCGAGGGATAAGATTCCAGTCCCAACCTGTAAATTTCCCATTGGGGACTCCTCTCCCTAAAATTTTAGGAGATCTCCAGTTACTGTCATTAAAGTCAACCAATTCCCATCCATAAGGATACTTCGAGCCATCTACTTTATCTCCAGGCCCTATTACCGTGCGTGAAGGGTGGGCAACAGGAGGAATATATGCCTCATTCTTATACACATTCCAGCTATTCCCGGTATTTACTACCTCCTCTGCACTGCTGTTCCCCTGTACAATAAAGGCTGTTTTGTTTGTCATTTGTGCCAGGGGCCTGTATTCTCCAAAGTTCCAAACAACTGCTGCAAGGACGTTTTTTCCTGATTTCAAATAATCAGCAATATCAATAGTTTCGAAACGCCAATGAGCAAGGTCACCACGGGCAGGTCCGTTACAAACTTCAGTACCATTTACAAATAACCTGTACCGGTTATCACCAGAGACGTGGATTACAAATTTTTCAGGTTCTTCCAACAAATTAAATGTTTTCCTGAAATGAAATACTCCATAATCAGTCAATGAAACATCAGGGCAGGTAATCCATTTTGCCTCCCATTTGCTATTTAGTATAGCTGGAATAATCTTAGGATGTTCCTGTCCGCGCAACGTTAATGAAAAAAACACAATAAAAAGGAGCCATAAAAATGGGATGCCTGTTTTATTTGAGAATTTTCGTTCCATAGTGTTTATCATTAAACAATTTCAATATTAAAATGGCCCTCCTGCTGTTATGCTGATTGCTTTTTTGCCCCCGGGCATTTCCCCACGCAACTTTTTACCTGGCAAAAGAGTGCCAGTCTCTCGATTAAACCAATCTTTAGTTAAAACGTCAGGAGTAGTATCTGCTGTTTTTATACGCCAAATGTCCATAACATGCCTGAGTTCTTCAAGTTTGCCAGCATATTCAGGTATAGAAGCAATATTTAGTAATTGAAATGAGTCTTTTAAGCAGTTATACAATTCTTCAAACGGACGTGGTTTTATAAATACATCTGACTGGGCAGCACTAAGTTTTCCTGAGTCCCTAAGCACTCTTAACTCTTGAAAAGATGGGCTACCGGTAACGTCAGCAGCTCCAGTATTGCTTAAAGAAGGGCGCAAATTAAGCACATACATGAATTCTTTCGTCCGTACCATTCTTTCCATTGCTTCATAATCATGCCAATTGTGTTCTGCGAAAATATAATTCCGGAATTTACTTTCAGGATTTTTTATAACATGGGCAAAACTTCTGCCCTGAAAGGAATCAGGGCTTTTCCCCCTTGCCAGTTCAATTATCGTTGGAGCTAAATCAATCGCACTGATTAGGCTTTTACATACAATGCCTTTTTTATTTATGCCGTTATCCCACCGGATGATAAACGGGGTTTTCATACCGCTGTCATAGACCCTGGTTTTATCACGTGGGAAAGGGCGTCCGTTATCAGACATGATAAGTATGATTGTATTTTTTAATACACCCTGTCTTTTAAGTTCTTCTTGAATTTTTCCAATATAATAATCAAAACGCTTTATTTCATCAAAATACTTAGCATGGTCAACCCTGGTTTTTTCTGTATTAGCATGGTATACCGGGAGTGAAATAATACTTGGGTCATGGCTTCTTGTGAATATGTTAGGCCCCCATGGACGATGTGCATCATAAGATGCGAACCACATAAAAAATGGTTTCTCTTTAGGCCTATCCTGAAGTGTTGTTAACCACATTTCTTCTCCGCCATCGCCATTTTTTTCTCGGTTTTCATGTATAACGTCAAAAGATCTTTTCGCACTATCTCCCATGTGCCATTTACCTGCATGAGCAGTATAATACCCGGCGTTATTCAATATCTCCGGGAATAGAGGGACTTCAGGGGGGAGGCCCATGTGTAGCTCTGGGGCTCCTGTATTATGTGGATACCTACCTGATATGATACTACAACGACTTGGGCTACAGGAACTGGCCGTAAGGAAAACATTTGTAAATCGAATACCTTCTTGGGCGATTCTGTCTATATTGGGTGTTTGTACCTGTTTGTTTCCATAACAACCAATGTCATCCCACCCAATATCGTCACCTATAAAAAGAACAATATTAGGCAATTCGTTTTCTTTATTTTGTGCGTGTAAATGAACAGTCATTAATGTTCCTGCAATTAACAAAAAAGTTATTAGAAAATATTTTTTCATGTCTAAGTTTTGTTTAAACGTTAATATCCTATCGGTTTTTATCAGTAGGCAATGGCCATTCATCTGTTCTGAAGGGAGATGCAGGCAAGCCTGAGCTATTGATTAGATTGGCTTTATCCGGAAAATTTTTCCATGCATAGCGTACAGCAACTGGTTTATTAATTTTATCAGACCAAACACGAACACTCTTCCCATTTGAATTAATCTCAGCCAAAGCAGGAAAGAACTGCTGATTTGACCCTGCAATCTCAAATCCTTGAAGTATGTTACTCTCACGAATTTGCAAACTCATCGCACAATCACTAAAGCTCACAATAGCACTTTTATCATTGAACGTTACAGATTCATATAATGGGCCACTTCTAACAATATCCTCCATGCCATAGATGTCATGAAGAGCTAATCGTGCAAGTCTTTCTCCTAATTCCCTTTTTTTATATGGATGAATATTTGTAACCTCACCTAAATCTATAGTGACAGCCATTCCTGTATTATCAACCTTTTGCAGGGTTAAACGTTGTGCATCTCTCAACTGAGGCCAGGCTGATTCAATATTTGAACCTGATTGTTTTCCATCATAGCCAGGCAATTGTACAAACAGGAAGTTCATTTCAGGTAAATCCCACTCTTTTCTCCAGGAGCGTATTAACATCGGGAATAACGTTTCATATTGTTTTGCCCTTTTTGCATTAGATTCTCCCTGATACCAGATCACCCCATTTATTGCATACGGGATATGTGGATAGATCATCCCATTGAACAGGTAACCTGGGGCATGGCGTTGGTCCGGCACATTCCACGGGCGAATATTTCTGATTTGTTGCCCTAACTCCAATGCCTCTTGTGCACTGTAAAACTGATCTAAAATTGGTTTTGTTATCGGATCCGTGCCCAATTCCTCACGTGGCAACCAGCTTTCAGCCGCAGTCCCTCCCCAATAGGAACCAATAATCCCAATAGGGACTTTTAACTTTTCGCGTAATTGCAGGGCAAAACTATAGGCTACTGCCGACCATACATCTACGTTTCCCGACTCTGCATTTTCCCATTTCCCCCCACTATCGAAAACAGGTTCATTGGAAGCCCATTGAGGCTGAAGGAACATTCTCAAACCAATATCCGGGGCTAATTCTTTTGAACGTGTACTCATATCACTTTGCCAAACTTTCATATTCATATTTGACTGTCCTGAAGCCAACCAAACTTCTCCAATTGCAACGTTGTTAATAAAAATACTATCTCTTCCTGAAACCACTTTCATTTTTAATGACAAAGAGGCTTCCATAGGTGAAAGGTTAATTCTCCAATGCCCTGATATGCCTGATTTTGTATTAAAGGACTGATTATTAAATTCAAGCTGAACATTTTTTTCAGGGGCTGCCAATCCCCAGACAGGCACTACCTTATTTCGTTGTATAACCATTCCGTCAGAAAACAGAGGTGCTAGCCGTAGGTTTTGTTTAATTGTTGAAGATTGGGTTATATTAAAATTCTGAAAAGTAACTTGGCTTTCCTTCGAATAAAGGCCTACAATACCTCGGCCAAACATTGGTATATCATTTTGTATTGCTTGTTCGAGTAATATTTCATTACTGCCATCTTCTGTCAAAGTTATTGTCCAGGGGCGCCACTCTTCTTTTTTTGTTGTTGGATAAATGCTTAAACGATATTTCTTCTTCGTTTGAATACCCTTTTTAAGGTTAATATTCAACCAGGGGCGATATTTACCGTATTTCCATAAGCCTAACTTTAAGGATGAAAGATTGGATAGCCTATTAATACTGATAATCCCAAAATCGCAAGAGTCCTTTGTGTTTAGAACAAAACCAACTGAATATTGAGCTATATCAGCATTGATTTGAAAATCAACACTTATCTCCGACCATTTTGTATCGGCCTCCATGCCACTCCGAATAAGGACATATTGAAGATTAGCCCCGTTTTTTGAAAGATTTGGGGATATTGTATTATTATTAAATTCCCAACTTCCCAACAATTCATTCCAAACAGACTCGTTTTCATTCTTATCTAACCATTCAAGGTTTTTTTGGCAGGTTATGTTAGAGCATAAAAAACTAAGAAATATGAAAACTTTTAATTTCATTGGTTAAATCTTTAAACAACTTCATTTACTTTACACTTTTCAAACTAATGTTTTTCACCTTAATTGCCGCATCAAAAGTTCCCGGGACTTCCCATCCAAAATTCATTCCTGTAACCATCAAATCTGCTGGGGTTGTATTTGCAAACACACCTTTTTTCCTCATTGCGCTAAGAGCCTTCAGCATAAAAGGCTTTATGTCAACAAAGGCTTTATGCCAATTGCCATCGTGAAGGTTCACATCGCCCCACACCCTTTTTTCTGGCACATTGTATATATATGTATTGGTGCCTATATCCCACATAATCCTTTCTTTGTCGCGCAGAGTAGGATACCTATAATCAAAAGAAGGAATCCCAAACCATATTTTTTGATTATAATCTGTCGAGTTTTTATTGTTATTCCTTAGGACAAAGAAGAAGGGAGTATGGGCGGTGTGCAGGGATGGAATAAAAGTTCCTTCTTCCATTTTATTTTCACATTTTACCAGCTTTATTTCCATGGAAAAGTTTAACTGCTTTGCTTCTCCTACATTTGGGCTTTGATTTATAAAATTTTGGGAAATTAACAGGTGGGGCCAATGTTGCCCATTCACCCTCGCACTATCGTATTCCTGGCTGGCATCCACCTCGAGCAATAGAGAATGGTCAGGGTAAAGAGCTACCTTCTTACCTTTGTTCGAGTACATAATACTACCATCCACCCCAGTTATTGGCTGAGAACCTGCTAAATTATATTTACTATACCACTGGGCTAACTGCCAAATAGGGTGCGAACCATCTTTATTGAAATCCAGGGTGTCAACATTGGTCTTTGCAAATCCCCCTCCCTGTTGAACAATCTTAGGGTCTAACGGGGTCAGTGCCAGCCCTTTTTCAAACAAGGCATCTTGTATAATCTCAACCTCCTGATAAAATATATCAATTTGGGCATCCTCATCTTTTGAACATGCAACTAGTGTTGCGAACAGGGATAGCACAAGAATATAAATTTGCTTATGTTTATTCATTAAAATAGGTTGTTAAACAACGTATTGTTCTAGGTTGCAAAATGTTTCTCAAAAGCAAATGCCGAAAGTTTATTAATAACAAAGCCAAACTGGCCAACCGATGTTGGCCAATTGGGCTTTTTATAAGGTTATTAATCTTTTACCAATCGTACAGTAAAGCTCATAGTCTTTACGTTAGCAGGGACAGAAAATATTTGCCCATCATCCTTAACAGTCCAACGCATTCCCTTTGTGCTGTTAGCACCATCTGAAGAAGTCCACCATGTAGCTGCTACTTTAAGCGGTGCGCCGTATGTATGGCTGCCACCCCAGGCTGTGAAACCGGTTTCATTAGTTCCATTATCTGTATTCCAATGATCCGTTCCCTTTTCTTTCAATTTTAATCCATCTCCTTTAACAAAATCATTAAGTTCAGCCCATTCTGAATCAGTTGGTACATGCCACCCGTCAGGTGTAAAATTAGGTTTAACTATATCATTCCATGCGTATGATGGCCCATATTCATGAGTTGGGTCATTTTTATGATACCTAACAGCTATTTCAGTGCCGTCAGTATAATGAAGGCATTCATAATTTTTTGTCATCCAGGTTTGATTCCCTATTTTCACAGCATTGTAAATATTCCCATCAAAGTCAGTTATTAAGGTATTGAATAATATGTCGTTCCCATACCCTGTCTCTCCCTCACTAGTAGTTGCATAAGCTCTTACATGGTAAAGTGTGCTCGGTAGCAGTCCGGTGATAGTACTAACGAATGGGTCGGTACCTGCCCCAACCATAGTTTTTGAATCATCAATGGTTGGATTAGGCTCTGTACTCCAACATACTCCTCTCTCTACGATTTGCGCCCCAAAGCTATCGGTTATTACCCCACCGCTTTTTACAGATGTGCCGGTTATTTCTGAAACAGCAACTGTAGTAAGTACCGGGACGAACTTGGTTGTGAAGGTTTCATTATTGCCATAGGCAATCCCTCCGTTATTGGTAGCATAAGCCCGTACATAATAAGTAGTCCCCCCAACCAGCCCGGTAATTTTGAGGCTGAATATATCAAGCCCTGAGGTATCTTTCATATTTGCCCCTCCAATAGTAGGGCCTTCCTCAGTGCCCCAGCATATTCCCCTGGTTGAGATTGTATGCCCTCCGTCTGAGATAATTTCACCTCCACTTATTGCTGAAGAACCTGTTATTGCAGTAACACTTTCTGTTTGTATTGTAGCAGCCTTAGGGGAAGGGTAGTCTTCATCTATACAGGAAATAGTAACTAAAACTAATAAAGCCAGCCCCGAAGCTATAGTTGCTATTTTATTTGATTTGAAATTCAATATTATATTTTTCATAGTATTAGTTTAAAGATTTTAATGAATGATTATATAAATGCCTAATGGATATATTTTTATCAAAATTCGGTTTATAAGGTAATCATCCATATATTTTTTAATTATATCCAGGGTTTTGCTCGATTGGACTAAGGTCAATTTCTGTTCTGGGAATAGGAAACCAAATTTTATATTCTTGCCAGTTTTCCTTTAATATCGGTACAATAGTATTCCAAAAACCCAAATTATCGCTTAACCCATTAATAGTTTCGCCCATTTTCCCAAATCGTATCAGGTCAATTCTTCGCCAACCTTCAAAACAAAGTTCTCTTGATCGTGACGCTAACAGCTCTGTAATAAAATCATCATTATGATAATACGAGGTTAATATATCAAGTTGGGTAGTGTTTTCTGCAACACGCTCTCTTACTTCTTTCAACCTGCTCCTTGCTCCCGGTTCATCGCCTAAAAAATATAGTGCTTCGGCATTAAGTAAAAGAATGTCGGCATAACGTAATAATATTATATCTCCATCAGACCATGCAGCTGAAATATCTTTATCACGTGGGTCTCTGTACCTATATTTCCCGACACAAAAGTCTGAACTAGACGGGGTTGTTACCGGTTTAGGTATGTAATAATTGACTCCTTCAATGTTTTCTAACGGATTGCTCGTACGTAAGGTGCCGACTAAATTATGAGACCTCCTTATATCTGAGCTTTCATACTTATAAAAATGTTCACCGGTAGGCCTCATCCAACCATATCCACCCCCTGCACTATTGGCTCCTGTAGGGATTTGCCAGTATAACAAAAGGTTATAGTTTCCATTGCTCGAATTTTTGCTTCCTAATAATGAAAAAAGACTTTCTTCTTTTTGCCACGAGCCGGTTGTTTCCCTGAAAAGGTAATCATAATTTTGCGTTAGTTTGAATCCACTGTTTTTTATAATATCATCAGTTACAGTTTTAGCTTCTTTATACATCTCATCCGCATTGACCCAGTCAAAGCTATTCAAATCAAAGTTTAAGCCAGCTCCTACATTATTTTTTTTACAACTGGCCAAATAGGTATAAGCCTTTGCTAAATAACCTGCAGCAGACCATTTATCGGCTCTTCCGGCTTGCCTAGCCCTGTTCCCCAGGTTCTTATAAGCAAATGTAAAATCTGCAATAATCAGTTTATAAACTTCCTCGATTGGCTCCCGTTGTGCATCAGGGTCGTGGTTGGCAGTTGTATATATTGGAAGGCTGCCATAAGCAAAGCTTAAGTATTGATAGAAGACCCCTCGTAAAAAATGTGCTTCTCCTTTTATCTCAACTTTCCTGTTTTCATCCATGTTTATCCCGTCAATATTTTCTAGGAGGTAATTAGCACGGTTAATCCCTGCAAACAAAGTAATCCAATTCGCAGTAATCTTTTCATTCTGGCTGGAATAACTATGATCCCCAAAAGGAGCCCAATTAGGATTCGAAAAACCATCGCGTTTTACCACTTCATCAGTACCCCCGTTAAACATTAATGGTATGGCTACTATAAATGACCCTCCCCATGCAGTCCCTTGAACAATTGATGCATTAAGCGTATTATAGCAACCTGTTAATCCAAGCTCTGCACCTTCTGCAGAGGTATATAATTTATCTACAGTGTTAAACGAATAGGGTTGCGTATCTAAATAGTCACTGCAACTATTGAGTCCTATTGTTAAAATTCCTGCCAGGAATAAGAATATATATCTATTTGCTCTCATGATGCCTAATTTTTAAAATGTTAAATTTATTCCAAACAAAATCGTTTTCGACCTAGGGTAAGATATACGGTCAACCCCGGTTATCAATAAATTCCCAGAATTAACCTCAGGGTCAAATCCTGTATATTTTGTCCAAGTAATTAGATTATTACCTAAAATATAAACCCTGCCTTGTTTAAGTTTTAGTGCATTTAGTACCTTGGGCCGGAAACTATATCCCAATGAAAGGCTTTTCAACCTCAAATAAGATGCATCTTCAACATAATAACTTGAAGCGAGTAGCGAGGTCCTATTCCTGGTTGCATAGTCACCATGGGTATTTGAAGGATTTTCCGGGGACCAGTGATTATAATAAAAATCTTTTGTTACATTCATATAGGTATGGGATACACCGCCTTCCAAACGGAATTTAGATTCGTTGAACACTTCATTGCCATAAGATCCTTCAAAGAATATATTTAAATCAAAGTTTTTGTATTTAAACTTATTTGTAATCCCTCCAAAAAATATTGGCTGACTCGAGCTTATCGGTTGCCTGTCATCGTCCAGGGTTATTTTACCATCACCATTTAAATCTTTAAATTTATGCGAACCTGGTTTTACATTCATTCCTGCTACAGATACAACACCTTCGTTTAATTGGTAATTCCTTTCATTATAAGGTATGCTCTCATCACTACCATTTTGCCATGTAAAATCATTTATTTGATACACCCCGTCAAAGACATAACCATAAGCTTCGCCAATAGGCCTTCCAACAGTTACACGGCTAATATCCCGTATCCAGGCACCTCCTATTGTAACGGGGATAAAATCAAGAAGGCCTAAATCGATAACAGTGTTTTTATTAGAGCTAATATTAAGGTCGGTAGTCCATTGAAAATCATTTTTATCAACATTTATTGACGACAACTGAAATTCTACCCCCTTATTATCAATTCGGCCTATATTTTGCCATTGCGATGAATAACCCGTGCGACCAGGTACTGGCGTAGGGATCAACATATCATGGGTCTCTTTTTTGTAAAAATCAATAGAAAAGGAGAGTGTATTTTTTAGAAAGCCAAGGTCAATCCCAATGTTAGACTGATATGTGGTTTCCCATTTCAAATTATCATTAGCTTGTGAGCTTGGTGTCATTCCTAATATTCCATTGTAATACGAGTTTGAAAGTCTTGCCAGGTACCTATATGATGGGATTCGGTCATTACCTGAAAGTCCGTAACTTAACCTTAATTTGGCAAGGCTTAAGATTGATTGGTTCTTCATAAACCCTTCTTCAGTTATTAGCCAGGAATAAGCCCCCGATGGGAAATACCCGTATCTGTTACCTGGGCCAAATTTATCTGACCCATCTTTTCTAAAGGTCGCAGTAAATATGTGTTTTTCATGGAAAGTATAATTTATGCGTCCGAAGAATGAAACTCGTTTAGTCTTATCTTTAAGCGAACCCGATGCTTTTGTCGTACTTCCTTTACTAATATCAAAAACGCCGGTAGATTCATCTAAGAAATTTGTATTTGTTATGCTAAACCATTCATAACTATAATTATTTATTTCGGAAGCAATAAATGCATTTAATCTACTGTTTTCATTAAAGTATTTTGAATAATGCAATTGGACAGATCCATTAATTGCTTGAGTTTTCCTATCATTAATATTACTGTATCCATTTACACCAACTCCCCAGTTTGTTTTTTTTGAGTAAAACTCAGACCCTTTCGAACTGGAAAACGTTCCTCCACCGCTAAATATTAATTTAAATCCGTTTCCGAAAGAATAATGTACAAATACATTTGTATTTAATCTCATTGAAGCTGTTTTTTTATAAGCATTATCAATCATAGATGTAGGTGAAATATAATTATCCCCAGGGTCAAATGTTGGGTTATATAATTCGACCGGGTTGGAAATAACCAGGTTTTGTACAACTCCATTAAATAAACCTAGCCCACCTCCACTTTGTGTAGCTCCATTTAGTTCAGAATAAGTCCCGGTGGTATTCAATCCAATATACAGTTTTTCATTCTTACGATGAGTGAAATTTAACCGCATTGTATATTTCTGTTGGTCATTGTTTTTAACAATAGCTTCATTATCAAGAAACCCAAGGCTTCCCGAATAGGTAGTTTTATCTGACTTCCCGCTAAAAGAGAGGTCGTAGTTTTGTTTCAACCCGGTCCTTAATATTTCATCCTGCCAATTGTGTTGAGTTAATTCGTATGGGTCACGGGGTTTATTCGGATCTCCGTTGTGAAAAAACATAAAACCTTTCGGATCTATATCCCTTCTGTATTCAATAAATTCATTTCCGCTAAGTACTGGTATTTTCCTGGAAACTTCGTCAAAGCCAATATATGAACTAATGTTTATTACTGCCTGGCCTTTTTTCCCTTCTCCTTCTTTTGTTTCAATAATTATTACCCCATTAGACCCTCTTGACCCATAAATAGCTGTAGCTGAGGCATCTTTTAATACGGAAATAGATTTTATGTCTGCAGGGTTTATGAAATCTAATGGATTTGATGAATTCCCTGTACCAATTGTAGAAAATGCTATCTCGTCATCGTTCACATCATAAGGCATCCCGTCAATTATAAATAATGGGCTGGTGCCAGCAGAAATTGAATTAAACCCACGGATTGTTATCACAGAACCTGCTCCGGGGTCTCCTGAAGAGGAGCTTATCATAACACCTGCTACTTTCCCTTGGATACCTTGCAGCACATCAACAGGGTTATTGTCTGTCATTCGTTCTGCTTTAATCGTAGCAATAGAGCCTGTTATATCTTTTTTATTTTGAGATCCATACCCAATAGCCACAACCTCGTCAATCCCAACTGTTTCTTCCTTTAATACTACATTAAGAATGGTTTTCCCGGCAACTGGGATTTCCTGGTTTTTCATTCCAACAAATGAGAATACCAGGACTTTTGCATCATCAGGGACCTTCAACGAATAGTTGCCATTAGTATCAGTGGTGACACCGATAGTTGTTCCTTTCACAATAATTGAAACCCCGGGTAGAGATGCCCCACTGTCATCGGTTACTTTTCCTGTTATAGTCTTCTTTTGGGTTTGAATAAATACTTTAACAGCAGAATCAGGGCTTTCTTTTTCCTTAATTATAATCTGCCTGTTATTGATTACATATTCTACGTCATCTTTAAGGATAACATCCAATACTTTTTCTATTGTTGCATTTTTTACATCAATAGTGATATTCCTATCTACATCAACAACTTCATTCCTATAAATAAAAACAAATTCACTTTGTTCTTCAATCTCCAGCCTTTTTTCCATATTCCTTCCCGGTTTTCCAAAATTAGTTTGACAAACC
>JAADIS010000103.1 GCA_013151215.1 Chlorobiota bacterium
CAAGCAAACCAAGATTTTCCTAGATTATGCGGAATCGACTGGAAACCAACACCCAGGTTAAAAGCATAATCGCCGGCAAAATGAAAACCACCCCATCCCTCGTGAAACGGCTGCCCATGGTAATAAACCCTCGCTTCAAGCGTGTCGCCAACGCCCAGGTCTGGGGATAACGGTATTTGTATAACCCCATCGCTATGAGTGAAACTTGTATTATTGCCATCGATAAAAACAGAGTCGACGCTGAGATCGATAAGCTGAAGGGCAATGCCCGAAACACTTGCCGAAACAGGAGTTATAAATGCACTGCTGTTACCCGAGATGCTTTTGTCAGTAGTGTTAATTTCATCAATCTCAATTGTATAGTGAACAACATGAAGACTGTCGCCTATGCTTTGGGACCTTAAAACAGCAAAAGAAAAAATCAATAAAAAAGAAAGAAAAAACCGGTTCATTATTCTAAAATTTATAAACGATAAAGTTAAGACATATTTAAACACCGATTTGGCGCATAGGCACTGCTTGCATATAGTGTTGTTTATCAGCCTCTTACGGGATTATTCCTTCAGCTCGACCAGTTTCCCGCTTCCCGGCTTGTCGAGGGAAATGTCGGGCTTGCCCTTATAATATATATTTCCTATTCCCCGAATGGAAGCGCTAAGCGATTTTTGAGCATTAAGGTAAATGTCATTGCTCGATTTATTGGTAACATAAACTTGTTGGCATACTAGATCCCGATTATCGATCAAGCCGAAGCTTGCCGAATAAACCTGCGACAACTTGCAAATCCCCGACAACTTGATGTCGGCGGTGCCATAGTGGATGGCCGAGATGACGAAAGGGGAATTAACCAAAACATTCAGTGTGCCAGCCCCCTCAAAAACGTTAATTTTAAGGCTGTCGCTGCGAAGCGTGTCCGAGCAGTTCACATCCCCTATCGACCTATAATCCAATTCACAAATATTATCGATAAAAATTTTGGCCGTAACGGGGATGCTGAAATCCCTTACCCAATTGCAAGAGTTGGTATTCGAGATATCAAGGGTGTCGGCATTTATATCGGTTATAATTTTATCGATGATGTTTTGCCCGGCACTGATGAGCACACCTGACGAATCGGAGGGAATCAACATTACGCTTATGTTGTCGCGGATAATTATCTTTGCGATATTGTCGGTTTTTCGCCATTGTTCGGTAATTTCGCCCGTACTTTTAAAGCAATCGGCGATGCTTTTTTTCTTGCACGACTGAAAAGCCGATATCATTATTAACAACAGAAAGATATTGAACAATCGCATAAACAGGTTTTGTCTTGCAAAAATATATTTTGTTGCCGATTAAACTATACGAACACGCTTTTTATTATAGTCAGGATGCTTTTTCGTCGATTTAGGGTTGGGCTTTTGCGTCCGAGACCAATAATTTCATAAATGGTCAAATACGTACACTGCTGTTTTATAACGGACAACAAACTATTAATAAGATCATGTTAATCATTTAACATAATTTAAATATTAAATTGAAATCCAATCGGTTATATTTGTGGCATGTTTTTGGATGAGAACATTTCCGTTAATACCAAAAAACTAATATAATGAATAAAAAAGGCGTATTTCTGTTGATTGTGTTCGGTCTCTTGTTTTTTAGCGTTGCCATAATAGCACAAAAACAATGGACTCTCGAGGAATGTATCGCTTATGCATACGAGAACAACCTTTATATAAAGCAAAGCAAATTGGGGGTTGAGTCGGCAAGCTACGACTTGGCTCAACGCAAATTGAGCATAGCCCCGTCGGTCAACGGTTCCTTGTCGCAGAACTTTGGTTGGGGACGGGCTCCTGACCCACAGACAAATATATATGCAACACAGCAAACACAGCGTGCTTTTTTCAATGTCAGTACAGATGTAACTTTATTTAACGGCTTGCAACAAGTAAATAATATCAGAAAGGCGCAATTCGACTATCTGGCAGCCAAGTACGATTCCGACAAGATCAGGAACGATATGTCGCTGAACGTTGCTTCGGCTTATTTGTTGATTTTGTTTAACCTGGAGTTGGTAAATAATTCGCAGCGACAAGTTGACATATCGAACGAACAAATTGCCAGGACCAAAAAACAAGTGGAGGCTGGCGCAAAGGCAAAAGGAAACCTCTACGACATACAAGCCCAGGGGGCAACTGAGGAGGCCACTTTGATAAGCAATAAAAACAAGCTTATGTTATCCTACCTCGACCTTATGCAGTTGCTCGACCTGGAAGCAACTAAGGAGTTTGATATAGAAAAACCTAAGCTCGAAATCAAATCGACGCCAAACATGATGCCGGTTGACATGATTTATAACAAATCCCTTTCGCTGATGCCCGAAATTAAAAGTGCCGAGCTCAAATTGCGAAGTGCGGGGCGCACTCTCGCTATTTCCAAAGGCGCCAGGAGCCCTCGCGTTTTCGCTTCGGGTTCATTGGGCACTTTATATTCAGATCAAATACTGGAGAAAATTGGCGAAACCCCCAACGGTTTCCCTCTTTATGGAGATACCCGCCCTTTCTCAGATCAGTTTATCGACAATCGCGACGGCTCAATAGTTTTCGGCTTGTCGATACCTGTTTTCAACGGATATCAGGTTTCTACCAATATCAAAAAATCACAAATCTTTTTTGAAAATGCCAGTATCGACCTTCAGCTGGAGAAAAACAAGCTACGTAAAAACATCGAGTCGGCCTATGCCGATGCCTTAGGCGCATATCAAACATTCCTGGCACGCAAAAAATCCGTTGACGCCTTGGCGGAATCCTTTAAATATACCGAGGAGAAATTTAATGTGGGCATGGTAAATGCCACCGACTATAATGTATCGAAAATACAATTGGCCAATGCCGAATCGGATCTGTCGTCGGCAAAATTCGACTATATCTTCAAAACTAAAATACTCGATTTTTATTTGGGAAAACAATTAACTTTATCCGATATCACCATCACTTCGGAATAAGTTCAGATAAATCACAAGTTTAAACGATTTAAGTTAATTTTACGCATTATAAAAAGATAAAAATACTCTTATGGCAAAGCCCCGCAATAAAAAACTCTGGATAATCATAGTATCGGCTTTGGTGCTGATAATATTAATCGCATTGGCCGTGAAAAAAGGCCAAAGCTCGAAAGCAACTAAGGTCGCTACCGAAACCGCCGAGCTCAGGACGCTGGTGGAGACCGTTTCGGCCAACGGCAAGATACAACCTGCCAAAGACATTAAAATAAGCCCTTATATTTCAGGGGAGGTCGTGCGCCTATTTGTAAAAGAAGGGGACTTTGTGAAAAAAGGGGATCAATTGGCAAAAATAGATCCCGAAATATACATTTCAACTTATGAGAAAATAGAGGCTGCCCTGAAAACAGCGCAAGCCAACGAGGCAAACGCAAAGGCAAGGCTCGCCCAGAGCAGGTCGCAATTCAACAAATCGGATCTCGACTTTAAACGAAGCCAAACATTGTTTGAAAAAGACGTTATCTCTAAAGCTGATTTCGACGCTGCGACCTCGTTGTACGAAGTGGCAAAAGCCGACGTAATAGCCGCTCAGGAGAACTTGAAATCAAGTCAGTTTCAGGTAAGCAGTGCCAGGGCATCGGTAAGGGAAGCCAAAGAAAACCTCGACAGAACAAGTATTTATGCCCCAAACGACGGAACGGTTTCCAAATTAACCGTTGAGGAAGGCGAAAGGGTTACCGGAGCATCGCAATTCTCTGCCGGGACGGAGATTATGCGCATAGCCAATCTCGACGTGCTTGAAGTCAACGTTGAGGTTAACGAAAACGACATAGTCAGGGTAACTCTAATGGATACCGCAATTATCGAGGTGGACGCATATCTCGACAAGGAATTTAAAGGCTTGGTAACCGAAATTGCCACCTCGGCGAATACCGTAGGCGTCAGTGCCGACCAAGTAACGAATTTCGATGTTAAGATATTGATGCTGAAAGAATCCTATTCGGGCTTGATTAAGAAAAACAGCGCCATTTCATCACCTTTCCGGCCCGGTATGTCGGCAACGGTCGAAATTCAAACCGAAACGGCGCCAAATATACTCACGGTTCCCATTCAGGCAGTTACAACCAGGGCCGACACAACAGGAAGACTTAAATCGTATCGTGAGCGCCGGGAGGAAAACAAAGGAAAAAAGGATGAGGAAATAAACAAGGAAAAAGAAGATATTCAAGAATATGTATTTGTTTATCAAGATGGTTTAGCCAAACTAAAGAAAGTGAAAACGGGAATCCAGGACAATACCTATATTCAAATAGTAAGCGGCATAAAAAAGGGCGACGAAGTAATTGTATCACCTTATAGGGCAGTGTCGAAAACATTGAAAAATAACGACGAAGTAGAAAAAGTAGATAAAGAGGAACTGTTCAAGAGCGAGGATAAATAAAATGGCCTTGATACTTAACATAGAAACTTCTACCCAGGTCTGTTCCGTATCTATTGCCTTAAACGGGCGAACGGAAGCAATTAAAGAATCTCATACTAAGAATTCACATGCCGAACTGCTTACGATTTTTGCCCAACAACTTATTAGTGACCTTGGATATGAATTTAAAGACCTTGATGCAGTATCCGTAAGCAAAGGGCCCGGTTCCTATACCGGTCTACGTATTGGTGTTTCAACTGCCAAAGGATTATGCTATTCGCTCGACAAACCCCTTATAGCAATTACAACATTAGAGGCCATGGCTGCCGGTATGATTCAAAAAACCAAAAATACAGATATATCAAATACTGTTTTTTGCCCCATGATTGACGCTAGGCGGATGGAAGTTTATTCGGCCCTGTATTCGGCTGATTTGAGTATGATGCGCAAGATAAAGGCCGAAATTATCGACGGGGATTCATTTGCTCACGCACTTGAAAAACATAAAATAGTTTTTGGTGGCGACGGGGCAGCAAAATGCAAAGAAGTTCTAAGCAATAACACCAATGCCGTTTTCCTCGATGACTTTTTGCCCAGTTCGCAATATATGAGCCAATTGGCTGAAACAAAATTTGCCGAAAAAGACTTCGAGGACCTGGCATATTTCGAGCCCTTTTACCTAAAAGATTTTATTGCCGGAAAACCCAGGGTAAAGGGCTTGCGCTGAGAGCCCGATTTCAACCAATCAACAAAAACAAAAAACATTTGCAAATAAGACGACCGGTCATTAACTTTGCAAAATGAAGCGCAGGATATTTAAAGAAGACATCGTAAAAAACGGTCATGATTTATTTTATGAAAAAGGTTTCGCCGATACCGGGATCAATGAGATAACTCAAAAAACCAAAATCCCAAAGGGTTCATTTTATAACCATTTCAAGAGCAAGGAGGAGTTTGGTATAAGTGTTCTCGATTACTATCACTCAATGAATAAAACATTTTTAAAACAGGCTTTATTAAACGAGGACAAATCTCCATTGATTAATCTAAAAAAGCTCTTTATTGATTTTATGGAAGAGCAAAACAACATTCTAAACTGCTCTAAAGGTTGCCTAATGAGCAATTTAACTATGGAAATGGCAGATAGGAGCACGGCGTTTCAGGAAAAGGTGAAGGAAAATTTTGAGGAAATAACAAGTATTTTTGAAAGTTGCCTCAACAATGCCAAACAACAAAATGAAATTGATGAAAACCTAAATACAGCCCTAATGGCAAACTTTATTTACAATAGTTGGCAGGGTTCTATTATACGAATGAAGGCCGATAAAAACACTGAGGCGCTGTGGAAATTTTACAATATAGTTTTCGACAAATTATTGAAATAACTTTTATATGACGACTGGTCATATCTATAAATTTTCCATTAGTAATTTACTTAGCAAATCCAATGGCAAATTATAAAAAAGCCCGTCTCGCGGGAGAGACAGGCTTTAACAAAAATGAAATTAACCTTAAATGTTATTTAAAATTGTTTTTGTGTTAAGTTTATTCTGTAGGTACTTCCTCAATGATCTCAACTCTTTCGGGTTGAGGCATATTTTTATGTATGGTAAGCTCGTCGATCAAGCGGGTATCGCCGGCAAATTTATCGATGATAAACAGCACATAACGGACATCGGCAACAATGGTGCGCTGCAATTTTGGCGCAAAGGCTATGTCGCTGCTCATGGCTTCCCAGTTACCGTCGAAAGCTAGGCCTATAAGCTCGCCTTTCCCGTTCATCACGGGCGAACCTGAATTCCCTCCTGTTATGTCGTTGTTGGTCAAGAAACAAACTACCATTCGGCCGTCATCGTTGGCATAAGGTCCATAGTCCTTCTTTTGATAAAGTTCTTTCAGTTTAGGGGCAACTATAAACTCATCGTTATCAGGGTCTTCCTTTTCCATAACCCCGCTGAGATGCGTAACATAATCATAGGTAACCGCATCGGCGGGATAGTATTTGAGCACTTGTCCGTAAGTAAAGCGCATGGTCGAGTTGGCATTGGGGTAAAAATATCGATCAGGCTCCATCTCGCGCATGGCCTGCATATAAAGCCTTTCTGCCTTCGACATTTTTAAGTTGTCTTTACGGTAGTTTTGCGAAGCCGTCATTAAATATGCCATGAACTGCTGGCTTAGAACAAAAGCAGGGTCTTTCTTAAGCACTTTCAATCTGGGATCCAAAAGAAAAGCCTTGGTTTTGGTAGTATCGCCGAAAACCGATTTCTCAAATACATAATCCGCAATGGCCTTGAAGTCGCCCTTGAACTTTTTATGCAGGTCAACCAACAGCTCGGGATATGCTTCCGCAGATAAGTGCTGATAATACAACTTGGTCATTTCGGCAAAGACATCCCTGTCGGTGGCCATGTCGTAATCCTTAAAATGCTCAGGAACACCTTCTATCATTCCCTCGGCCATCTTTGTCAGTTTTTTCTCCAGCTTTGCTTTTTTCTTCTTGTCCTTTTCTTTTTTGATTTTCTCCAGCTTGCCCTCCAAACCGGAAAACTGTTGTGCGTAACTAACAATGCCACTTCCGCTGATACCGCTTATGCTTGCATAAATCAAAGGGCTTATCCCTTCAGACTGCTCCTCGATTCCGGCATCGATATCGGCAATTACGCTACCATATTTCTCTTTGCGGACCTGGTCGGCATTAACCCATTTTGTGAATTTTTCCTCATATTGTTTTTTCTGCCCTACTACATCCAGGTTTTTAACGCCTCGTGTCTGCCCGATGAAATATTTCCACGAATTGGCAATCATTGCATATTGTGAGGCATATTTTATTTTCACTTCCTTGTCGGCATCCATATGCATTTTCCATGTTTCCAGTTTTTTGCCGAAAACCTCAATCAGGGGAGGAAAATAATAATCGGTCTTGAACAAAACACCCTCGGCCGTCAAATAACGGTCGGTGCTGCCAGGGAATCCCCATATCATTGAAAAATCACCTTCTTTAACTCCGTCGAGGGAAACCGGGAGGTGGTGTTTAGGCACCATGGGTATATTATCTTCCGAATATTCCGCAGGGCTTCCGTCGGGAGCCGTGTAAACCCTGAAAATTGAAAAGTCGCCGGTATGCCTGGGCCACATCCAATTGTCGGTATCCCCGCCATATTTCCCTATTGAAGACGGAGGGGCGCCAACCAGCCTCACATCTTTATAAACCTGATAAACAAATAGATAGTATTCATTTCCTTCAAAGAAACTCTTGACTACAATATTATATTTTCCATCTTCCGACGCTCTTTTTTTCAATCTGGAAGTTATTTCCTTAATGGCGGCAGTGCGCGCATGACCCTCGAGCGTATCGTTAATAAAAGGAAGTATGCTGTCGGTAACGTCCTCCATTCTTATTAAAAACGAGGCCGTGAGGTTTTCGTTCGGCAGCTCTTCTTCGAGGCTCATCGACCAAAAGCCGTCGGCCAGATAATCGTGATCGACAGTCGAGTGCTTTTGAATTGCATCGAATCCGCAGTGGTGGTTGGTAAACAACAGGCCTTGGGATGAGACCATTTCGCCAGTACAAAAATAACCTTGCGGTGCTGCTTCGTTCGAAAGCCCTACAATTGCATCTTTCAAACTAGAATGGTTGACGCTGTAGATTTCCTCAGGCGTAAGCTGTAGGCCTTTTTTCTGCATATCAACATAGTTCAACCTGTCGATAAACATAGGCAACCACATTCCTTCGTCGGCTTTTAGCCTTATTCCCGAAAGCACTAACAATGCGACGATAAAATAAGTAAACTTCTTCATTTTTGAATTTTTGTATTAAAATAATCCGTACACCATTACATAAATTATACCAGCAACAACACAAGTTTGATATTCAACTTATTACATAACTTTTATAATTTTATGTTAGTTCGTTTTGTACGGAAACGAACATCGTGGTGGATATATCGTACATCGTTGGTAGGGATGGGGGGTTGAAAAATGGTTTGTCAGCAGCGGCTCTATTCTTCACGAAATAGAAATAGAATTAAAGTTTTGTAAACTTGGCGGTGAAAATTTTAGTTTTTGACCTTATTTTTAAAATATAAAGTCCGGGATTTAGCATTGAAACATCGATATTTGATTTGGTCATCTTACTATGTTCTAATAGTTTTCCTTGAAGGGAATAAATTGCATATTCAAATCTAGAAGAGTCTTTTCCCTCACATTCCAACGTTAGTTTGTTAATTACTGGATTAGGAAATAATTTCGGCTTGCTATTGGCGGGGGATTCGTTAATAGACGAAATTTTGCTAAAGTAATTTAAACGACTACGATAATGATACCATTCGCCTAAATTTTCATTATATCTAGAAGTTAAAGTGTAAAAGGTAAAACTATTTTCATTGTTTTTATATTCGGTTTTTTCATAAAAAAACCACTCCTTTTTACTATAATCCCATCTATATTTAATATAGGTTGATGGTTGTTGATTGGTACTGGAAAAACTCTCAAACTTTATATCACCAAACCAACTATTGGTTTCATAACTGTATCTATAAGATTCCTGCGATGTAGGGATTCCTTTTTCGTTTAAAGTGAATTGCCCTTTGGAGTCATTTATCCAAACCGAATCATCTTTAAAAGAATAGGCATTGTAGCCAATCGTATCCGCATCTATACGGTATTCCATGTTTTTTTTATAAATTTCCCATTTGTTTATTTTCCAGAAATAGTAATCATTAGACCTTAAACCATCATCATAAAACGAGTTAAGTTTTTCAGAATTAACCCAGAGCAAACTTTGATTATCCCAATTATATTGAATTTGTTGTACCAATAGATTTTCTTCATTATACTTTCTTTCCTCTTTATAAAAGCTCTCCCATTCTTGGCTTTCATAATTTTTATGGCTTAAAACTATTTGCGATTGTAGCCCTTGCTCATTATATTCAAATTCGACCATAAAATCTTTTATCCAATCGTTTGAAATTGTATCCCAATAAAAATTTGTTTCAGATATATCTTCTTCATTTTCATTATATTCCGTTACATATTTTGAATATTTTATCCAATTTTCATTCTCCCATACATAACGTATATTTAGTATTTGGTCGTTGTTGGTATTATAAGTCGAAATATTTCGGGCTATAAATTTCCAATCTTGAGTGGATGTGTTTCTTTCGGCGCTTATTGCTTCATTTTCATGTGTTTCTGCATTATAAGAAAAACTTATTTTCGCTATTGCGAAAGAATCAACTCCTGTATGATTATAAGTAACTATAGAATCTAAATACCAAATATCAAACAAATCATTATTGTTTATATATGTTTTCAATAAATTGTCAAATATTTTATTGTTTTCTTTTAAGGAACGATAATTATCAAGTTCTGACACATTTTTTTTGTTTTCCTGACAAAAAATATATGTATTTATCCAAACAATTGATAAAAGTGTGAAAAATAGAGTTTTCATAATTAAAAAGTTTATTTGACTAAAAATAAATGTTTATTCCAAATTTTAAACCAGCATTGCTGTAATAACCCTTAAGTGGATAATTTGTATAAATTGATTTTAACCCTTTATTATAGAATGGTTTAACATACAGGCTGTAATTTTGATGTATTAAATATTCAATACTGAAATTAAAAAGTAAATTCGATGAAGTTTTGTTTAAATAAATTGATGATTTGTTCAAATCGACAAAGGTGTTTGAAATTGACAATGGTAATTTACCTTTAGCACTAATAAGGAAACCCACGCTAAACCCAACTGATGGGGTGAAAATAAATTTCCTCATTTTAATGCCATAACCAATGATAAATGGGATTTCGATATATGAGTAAGCCGTGCTATAATCGTAATTATAATTATTTGTTTTATAGGCTTCTACCCAATGAGTATTATAGCCAACAATCATTCTAACCAAATTATTGTTCTCGTCTAAATAACTAGCCCAAATAGTGTCGATATCAAGATATCCACCGTCAGGGTCAATAATTGTTTCTTTAATGTAATACTTTGATCTCTCGTGAATACTTGTATAATTGAGCCCACTTTTAATAACCCAATTATTATAATAATAACTTAGATTAAATCCGTAAATACTGTTTTTTTGTGAAGATTCGTTTTTCGCTCTATATTGTTTAAACACCTCATAATCAGGCTCACTTTCAAATTTTTTCCAAGTAGTATTCTGTCCTATTTCAATGGAAATACTAAATCTGCTTAACAGATTTTTGTTTTTTAAATTTATGTTTTCCTCAATCTTTCTATTCAATAAAATTGCTAGTTTATTAGAAGGGTTATGCATGTTTATTCTTGTGGGATTTAATGAACTAATCTTTTGAGGAATTCGAGTTTCGCTTAATTCCAGAGCGGATTTAGTATCAGTATTTGTTCTTTTAGTTTTAACATAAGGTTTTAATCTTTCGTTTTTGATAATGATTTTTGTTTTTAACGAATTAATTTCGTTTTCCACTTCTTTGGAATAATTGTCATTAACTTCAAATGACGTTTTTGGTTCAAATTTTTCAGTAATTTTTATATCGTGAAATTTGTTTGGGATTAATTTTAATTCAGCTGAAGATTCACTTATTGATATCCAAAATATAATTGCAGAAATTAAAAATAACAAGAGCAAAATACTACCGGCAAGTTTCGACTGATTATGCTTACCCACAAGCCGTTGCCAGAAAAAAGGAGATGTATCCTCTTCGTAGCCCATCAGCTTTTCCCTTATTATCTTATCTATTTCATTGATCGAATTTTCCATTTCCTTATATTTAATCAATGTTGTAACTTACTTTTTGTATAAGCCAGGAACGTGCTTTTCGTAACTGACTTTTCGATGTGCTTACTGAGATTTTCATTTTTTCGGCTATCTCTTTATGCGAATACCCTTCTATGGCAAATAGATTGAACACCATCTTGTAGCCGCTGGGCATGCTTTGAATTAGCAACAGTATATCTTTGGCCGACAGCAGCTTAAAGGCATCTACCGATTCGGAGGCCATATCGTAATGATCCTCAATGTTATCATGAGCATTTTCCTTTTTATTCTTCCGGTAGTAGTCGATGGCGGTATGAACAACAATTTTTTTCATCCACCCTTCAAAAGAGCCTTCAAACGAATAACTCTGGATTTTTGAATAAATAAGCACGAATCCCTCAAGTAAAATATCTTCAGCCTCTGATTTGTCGCGCGAATACCTTAAGCATATTCCCAAAAGCATTTTACGATAGCGATGGAACAACTCTTTGCGAGCTTTTGGCTTGCCTTTTATACATCCATCAATAAGGTTCTCCATGCTGTGTTTATCCATTAATTACTAATAAGACGTAATTGCCCTGACAAAAGATGCCTTATATAAAATAGAAAAGCCTAAACACCAAAGTTTTTTTTGCTTTTAATATGATTGTTTCCTGATGATGATCCTAAATACGCTTCCTTTGCCCAAAGTTGATGATTTCACGAATATTCTTCCTTTATGATATTCGTTGATGATTCTTTTTGCCAGCGAGAGACCCAGTCCCCAGCCACGCTTTTTGCTTGTATATCCGGGATTGAAAATAGATTTTTGCTCTCTTGTAGAAATGCCTTTTCCCGTATCTGATATATCGATGAGCAAATTTTTGTTGTCCTCTTTTATGCTGAGCGATATTATTCCGTTCCCTTCCATGGCATCGATGGCGTTTTTACAGATGTTTTCGATTACCCAGCTAAACAATGCCGCGTTAAGGGGGACGATAATTTCGGCCCCTGTATCGAAGTTCAGCTTGTATTCCACTTTCCGGGGTGTTCGTTTTTTTAGATATTCTATACTGTTTACCAATACTTTTACGATATCGTTATCTTCAAGTTCCGGCACGGAACCAATCTTGGAAAACCTTTCGGTGATGATTTCCAGCCTTTTTATGTCTTTGGTGATTTCAGTTGCTGCCTGGTCTGCGGTGCCCTCTCCCATTTTCAATAATTCCATCCATGCCATTATCGACGATAGGGGAGTGCCTATTTGATGTGCGGTTTCCTTCGCCATTCCGGCCCACACCCTGTTTTGTTCCGACTTTCTTGCAAAACTGAACAGCAAATAAGCTATGAAGGCAAAAACCGATATGATCAAAATCTGCGCAAGCGGGAAATACTTCATCATGGTTAAAAGTTCGGAATCCTGATAAAATACATAATTGATGCCTTGTTCCTTAAAGTCGGCCTTTATGGGGTCGTTGGCTCTTCGCATCTCCTCTATTTTATCCCTTACATAAACGCTATCCTGCATTTTAACATCGCTTAAGCTGCCATATTGCAATACGTTTCGTTGGGTGCTATCGGTAATTATAACCGGTACGCTGGAAGAATTAAGGGCCACCTCGGAAATAAATGTTGAAACATAGTCGTTTAATACCTCTTTGAGGTCCGAGAATATCCTTGAGTCTTTATAATAAAGGTAATTTTTGTTTAAACCGCTTATTTTCACCTCTATGGGCTCGTAGGCGTTAAACTCTTCCATCAAATCCACGTCCTCGAACAAATTATTTATACCGGAAATATCAATGTTCTTGGCATCAAGAATATTACCTAATTCATCGGTATAGATTATAGGGATGGTTTTGTTGTTGGATATAATCTCGAGATAAAAAGTAAGGTCGTCAGAAACATTGTCGTCAAGTAAATGCCTGTGTACCTTGGCCAGGAACTCAACCCTTTTGTGCTCTTGTTCCTGAAGCTGTTTGAACAGGCTTCCAGTAAAATTCACCAATTGCGCCTTGCGATTAACGGCAGCGGCAAAAAGCTGAACGTTCTTTCTCTCTTCCTGGGCAAAACGGTTCACGATTATATTCGTATAAAAAAATGAAGCGCTGATTATAATGACAGCCAAAATGATCAATACTATTTTCCACCTTTTTTTACGGTTATAAATATCCAAAACAATTTTTTTAAATATAATACAAACTTAATATTTATTGGCTTATTGTTTTAAAAAACGATGAATATAGTTAGCAATAAACTTTGAACAAGGACCTATTACCCTATAATAAGATATTTGCGAATCATCAAAAAAACCAAAAATGGTCGTGAGCGCACACCTTTGCGTTTTTGCCGAACACTTTTAAGCTTATCTGATAAAATATATTTGACTGTTATTCAGAAAAATACAAGCTTTGGCACAATTACTGAATGTAATTAGGCTTTCTTTACCAAAAAATGCCAGTGACAAATGATCGACTTAAAGGACATTAATAAAACATATTATACGGGTAAAACCAGCCTGCATGTTTTAAAGGGCATCAACCTCAAAATAAACCGGGGCGAATTGGTATCCATAATGGGCTCCTCGGGCTCAGGGAAATCCACCCTCCTAAACATTATAGG
>JAADIS010000021.1 GCA_013151215.1 Chlorobiota bacterium
ACCAGGGTATTAATTACATTCTTTTTAAAGAGTTATCAACATAATATATTGAAAATCAGCTAATTAAACTGATGTTTTTAAAAATTGTCATGTACTTAGGATTCAGAGTATGATTTAAGGAACATTCAGGATATCGTGGAGGATTATAAAAATATAGTATTAATTAAACTAAATCATTGATTATGAGGAGTTATTTGTTGATATTGTTTTTCGTATTTTCTATAAGTTTTTCTTCTTGCACATCGAAACAACAACTCTCAAATTGTAATTGTTTTGATAGTAACAAAGAATTGTCTGTTAAAGAAGAGTTGATAAATGATTTAAATTTCTTAATAAGTAAGAGTGATGGAAACTTTGAACTAAAAAAAGACACTTTAATTTTAAAAGTTGAAAACAAATGGATTTTTGAGGTACGATTGATGGATTTAGATATTAATAATGGATACTATAAGAAAATTAATCCTTACAAATATTTCATTTCTATTCCAACAAAGATGGGTAATAATGTTGTGTCAATAAAATTTGAAGATGGTAAAGTAATTAAAGATGACGACATATCGTTTGAGATTGAGATGTTGAAGTTTAAAGAAATCCAAAAATATCTCTGTTTTCTATTATGTAATAAAGATTAAATTTTTATTTATGCTAATAAAAATATGAATTAAACACTAAATAAATGTAATAATGAACTTTATATCTAACAATATCAAATACCTACGAAAGCAAAAAAATTTGCTGCAATCTGAACTCGCTGATAAAATCAATGTAAAACGGACTAGTGTAGCTAGCTGGGAGCAGGGCGTATCCTACCCGAATTTGGACACATTGGTAAGGATATGTGGTTTTTTTAGCGTAACTTTGGACGAAATAGTAACACAGAACCTTGCTGAAAGGAATGATTTAGACAATAAATACAATATTGTGAATGAACGAATGGCGAACTACGGAACAAATGAAGATTTGTTGTGTCATGAGGTGGATATGTTAAAGAAACAACTAGATAATTGCGAAAAGCAAATAGTAGAGCACAAAAACATAATAGAGCATTATAAATTTATAATAAGCAAAATAGAAATGCAAGACAACGCTGGGCAGGGCAAATCTAATATTAAAGAACAAGAAGACCACAAGGATACAAATTAATTTGGTAGCATCCTATTAACTGTGTAAACAGGTTAAGCTTCCCTTGGAGGATGATCTTGCCCCATGGGGCAAGATCATCCTCCAAGGGAAAAGAATAAGTTTTATTATTTTTAACCATTAATACACAGTCTTATGAACAAAGAAGATTTTTTAAACAGCGATTTTTTAAAGCAATTTAAAGACTCCAAGGATTTTGGCGGTTTTGTGGATGAGCTCTACAAGCGTGGAGTTGAGACATTGTTGGAAGGCGAACTGGAGGCCCACCTTGGGTATGCCAAAAATCAAAGGAGAGCTGATGACGGCAATGCCAGGAACGGCTATGGCAGCAAAGCCATAAAAACAGAACACGGCAATATTGAGATTAACGTCCCCAGGGATCGTGACGCCAGTTTTGAGCCCCGTGTAGTCCCCAAGCGCAGCCGCATGTCACTGGGCATTGAAAACCTAGTTGTCTCGCTATATGCAAAAGGCATGAGCAACTCAGACATCGAAGAGCAGCTCAGGGAAATTTATGGTTTCAGGATTTCCACATCAGTGATCTCCACGATAACAGATAAGATTAATGCTGATGTCCTGGCATGGCAAAACAGGCCCTTGGATCCCACATACCTTATCGTATGGCTCGACGGCATTGTTTTTAAGGTCAGGGACAGCTCAAGGGTAATCAACAAAACCATCTATTTGGCCGTTGGCCTTAGGACAGATGGCAAAAAAGAGGTCTTGGGGCTTTGGTTGGGCAAGAATGAGAGCAGCGCCTTTTGGATGAGCGTCATGACCGATATCAGGGCCCGGGGCGTTGAAGATATCCTGATAACAGTCACCGACAACCTTAACGGGTTCACCAAAACAATACAGAGTGTTTTCCCGGATGCCAACAAACAGATCTGTGTTGTGCACCAAATAAGGAATGCCACCAAATATGTGGTATGGAAAGACAAAAAAGATTTTGCCGGGGACATGAAAAACATATATAATGCCCCTACCATAGAAGCCGCTGAAGCTGCCCTCAAGGACTTTGATGAGAAATGGACCGGTAAATATGCCTATGCCGTCAAAAGCTGGTATAAAAACTGGGAAGAGCTAACAGTGTTTTTTGACTTTCCCCCTGAAATCAGGAAAATCATCTACACGACTAACATCATTGAGAACTTGAACGGGAAGATCAGAAAATACACTAAATCAAAAGGGTCATTCCCAACAGATGAGGCTGTTAAAAAGTCCGTTTATCTGGCAATACTGGCAATAAGGGAAGTTACAAAAAAATGGACCCAGCCAATCAGAAACTGGGGAGTCATCCTTAATCAATTTATTGTTATATTTGGCGATAGGGTGAAACTATGAAAAAACTGTTTACACAGTTTTTAGGATACTGTCATTAATTTTAAATTTAGTTATATGAGAAATATCAAATTATTTATTGTCATTTCCTTAGCCTTTGTTTCATTGGCAGGATATGCAAGGTCAAAAAAAATAGACATATCAGTATCAGAAAATGATGCGATAATTTATGCTAACGGTGAAAATATGGGCCAGGGTAGGGTTACCCTTGTAATACTTTCATATCGAGACCTAACTGTAGAAGTACGCAAACAAGGATATTTGACCATGCGAAAAGTCTTCCACAACAAGCCCGGTTTTCCAAAACCGCCTAGGACTTATTATTTTGAAATGGAGAAAGACGACTCGTTTGAGGCATCCCTGAAAACAGATAGGGCGAACCTTGATTTCACTATTGTGGTAAACCCTAAATTAAACGAGACTGAAGCATGGAAACTTGCAACTCAAATTGTAACGGACTACTTTGATGCAATTGAAGTGAGCGATAAGGAGACTTCATATATGAGAACATCGTGGAGCGTTCAATCGTTTAAGCAAAATACAATACGAACGAGGTTTATTATTAAACTTGGGGATAGCGACCCTCTGACATATAAAATTAAACTTGTTAGCGAGGAATCCGGACACCCAGAAACAAGCGTAAAGGCCGATGAAAAATATAAGGAATGGGACAGGGTTTTGCGAAGATACAAGAATATCATCACTGATTTTTCGTCTAGAATGGGGGAGAAATGAAACTAAGCGTTAGCAAATTGTTAGCAAAACATCACTGCAAATGAAATCAACCAAAAACAAAAAGCCCCACAATCGATTGATTGTGAGGCTTTTTATTCAGTCGGGGTAGCAGGATTCGAACCTGCGGTCTCCTGCTCCCAAAGCAGGCGCCTTAACCGGACTGGGCCATACCCCGTTTTGTATGGTTTGCCATGTTCCTGCGGTCTTACTGACTGTCAACGTCAGCACGCCTTAACCGGACTGGGCCATACCCCGTTTTGTATGGTTTGCCGTGTTCCTGCGGTCTTACTGACTGTCAACGTCAGCACGCCTTAACCGGACTGGGCCATACCCCGTTTTGCATGGTTTGCCGTGTTCCTGCGGTCTTACTGACTGTCAACGTCAGCACGCCTTAACCGGACTGGGCCATACCCCGTTTTGAGGGGGCAAATGTAATAAAATTTCAGAATGAAAAAAGGATTACAATGTTTTTTAAGCATTTTTTGTAACCCTCTTTATTATTGATATTAATTCGTTGGGTTTGAAAGGTTTGCCGATATAATCGCTTAGTCCGGCATCCATAAAATCCTCCTTGTCGCCTTTAAGCGTATTTGCTGTCATGGCAATTATGGGCGTCTTACGACTTCTTCCTGATCGTAATTCGTATTTTCTAATTTTCCTTGTAGCATCCAGGCCGTCCATCACCGGCATTTGAATGTCCATGAAAACAATATCGTAGCTGTTCTTTTTAAACAGCTCATAAGCAATTTCGCCATTGTCGGCAATGTCAACTTCGATATCAAGTTTTTCCAGGTTAAACGTGGCAACTCTTTGGTTGATTGCATTATCTTCAGCCACTAGTACTTTCAGTCCGCTAATAGGAATATCGCCTGTTTCCGCATCGAAATCCGATTTTATATGCTCTTCATCGGTGATCACTAGTTTTGCTGTAAACCAAAATGTAGATCCTTTGCCTTCCTCGCTATCAACACCGATTTTACCATTCATCATTTTGCTCAGACTTTTCGAAATTGCAAGCCCCAGACCAGTACCACCGTATTTCCTTGTTGTTGAGGCATCTGCCTGGGAGAAAGATTTGAAAAGTTTCACTTTGTTTTTGTCAGAAATACCAATTCCAGTGTCACTTACCATAAACTTGATTTCTGCTATATTATCCTTTGTTGAAACAAGTTGGCAATCAACACTAACCTCTCCTTCAGTCGTAAATTTAACTGCATTATTGATAAAGTTGATCAATACTTGTTTGATACGCAATGGATCTCCGATTAGAAATTCAGGTATATTCTTGTCGAACTTATAGTTTAGGTGCAGATTCTTTTGTCCAGCCTTAAACGTCAGCATTTTAATTACCTCTTCAATGCTGTCTTTTAAGTTGAAGGAAATATTCTCAAACTCTATTTGACCCGCTTCAACTTTCGAGAAATCCAGGATGTCGTTTATTACAGATAAGAGGTTTTCGGATGATAGGTCGATTATATCGAGATATTCTTTTTGTTCTTCATTCAAGGGTGTGCTTTTCAAGGCTTCAACCATACCCACTACTCCATTCATAGGAGTCCTTATCTCATGCGACATATTTGCAAGGAAAATGGATTTGGCATTTGTAGCCATCTCCGCCTTGTCCTTCGCAAGTACCAGCTGGTTTTGAATTTGTTTTAATTCAATATGGACTCTTACTCTTGATATTAACTCTTCTTCCAGAAAAGGTTTCCTCACATAGTCAACGGCTCCACATTTAAATCCTTCTATCAGGCTATCGTTATCTGTCTTCGACGTGAGGAAGATAACAGGGATATCTTTTGTTTGTTGCTTGCTCTTTAGGATTTTACAAACCTCAAAACCCGATATGTCCGGCATAATGACATCAAGTAGAATCAAATCCAGTTTTTGTGTTTGTGCACGTTTCAATGCGGTTTTCCCATTATCGGCTGTTGCTACAGAATAGCCGTATTTATTTGACAGCAAATGCTTTAAGTGAAGCAAATTTGTTTTTACATCATCAACGACAAGAATACGTGCACTTGGTTTTTTATCCATTTTTACTATAAATTCATATCAAAAATAATAAATTATTGCTTATTTGAGAATCTTTTTATCGTTTCTATGATTTTTTCGATAGAAAGCGAGTAAGATGCAGCACCCGATTCGTAAGCCGAGCGGGGCATTCCATAAACAATACAACTGTTCTTGTCTTGGGCAACAGTCAGTGCCCCATTGTTTTTTAAAGTCATCATGGAAGAGCTACCGTCATTACCCATGCCTGACAAAATGATAGCCATTATATTCTCTCCGTTAAAATTAACCGCCGACTCAAACAAAACGTCGACAGAAGGTCTATACCTGTTTCTTTTTTCTCCATCGGTGGTTTTCAAAATATATTGAGAGGCCTTTTTGTTGATGATCAAATGTTTGTCGCCGGGGGAAACATAAGCATTGCCATACTTCATTATGTCGCCTGATCTTGCTTCGCTTACAGTTATCTCGCTTGTTCTGTTCAGCCTTTCGGCATAAGAATATGTGAACTTGGCAGGCATATGTTGCACTATGGCTATGGGTAAAGTGTTTTGGTCGAGATTTGCCAAAATTTTGTTCACTACTTCTGTACCACCTGCAGATGAGCCGATTAATATGACCTTATCGGGATTACGGTTTATTAATCTGGGTTGTTTGTCGGGTCTTGCTATAATATTAAACTTAGCTTTATTGATGTTTCCCAGATTAGAATAGTGGGCGGTTTTTATTGCATCAAGAAATGTTCTTTTCCATTTATTGATGAGTGTTTCATTGAACAAATCAGGCTTCTCCAAGACCTCCGTGGCACCGTTCTTATATGCTTCCAATGCAATATTGCTCTCTTTTTTTGTGAGGGTGGAAACAATTACTACCGGTATTGGGTGTTGCGACATTATTTTTTTTAAAAACGTTATCCCGTCCATGCGGGGCATTTGAATGTCGAGGCTGATCACATCAGGTTTTTGCTGTTGGATCTTCTTTACTGCAAAATATGGGTCGGCAGCAGTGGATAAAACCTCTGCAACGTTTGACTCATCAATTATTTTTTGTAAACTTTTTCTAACAAAAGCGGAGTCGTCAACAATTAGTACTTTTATCTTATCCATTTTTTTGGTTATCTGTCTTTATTTTAAGTTCATCAGGCACGCCTGGTTATTTTCTGTCGGTATATATTATATTGTGTCAATTATTATTAGCAAACTCTTTGTTTTATATATTTCATTTTTACCAATCCCGTAAAGGTATTAAAAATTATCTTTCTTCCGAGCTTACCACCGGTGCTTTGAGCAACGAGTTCGATATTATTCTCTTTCAGTACGGATTCTTGGATCTCGATATTGCGCTCACCTATGTTAAAGGAATATTCACTCGACTTCAATAGTGATGCCCCACCAAAAACTTTTGCTTTAAGGTTTTCCCTTTTGCTGCCAAGAGATATCATCTTTTTTATCAAGCTTTCAATTGCGATATTTCCATATTTTGGGGATGCCAAACCCGTTCCGTTCCATAAGGGCATTAGGTAGTGGTTAATGCCTCCTATTTGTAAAACGCTATCCCACAGACAAATAGATACGCAAGACCCTAGTAAAGTGGTTATTTCCATAGGCTGTTTCGAAATCTTTATCATCCCTGGTAAGAGAAAATGCTTCAGCGTCGTACTCATTTGTTAAAATAATTCTTCATCGTCAAATAAATCGTCATCGGCCTCTTCCGCCGTACATACTGGGATAACTATAGTTATTTTGGTTCCTTTTGTGTTTTTTATTTCAATTGTGCCATTTAGTAATTCCACATATGCTTTAACTATCGAAAGTCCTAGACCGTTACCTCCTGTAATAGAGTTTATAGTATCGTCAAGTCGTTCGAATCTGTCAAAGATTTCATCCTTGTGATTATCCGTTATTCCGGGACCGCTATCCTTAATAGTGAAAGTTAAATTACTGTTGTCTTCTTTTATTTCTACTTCAATAATTCCTGAATCGTTTGAAAATTTAATGGCGTTGCTAATCAAGTTACTGAATATCAGGGATATTTTATTCTTGTCGGTATTTACCTCCGCTAAGTTTCTATTGATAGAAGTGTTTTCGATTTTTATATTTTTATTTTTAAGGCTACTTGCAAAGGTCCTAATAACCGAATCCAGCAGTTTTTGAATATCGGTGGATTTGCAGTCAACATCATCCAGGCCTGCCTCTATCATCGCGGCAGCGAAAATATTTTTAAGATGGAAATCGAGTTTGGCAGCCTCCGAATGGATTAGGTTAGCCATGGCATACGCTTGATCTAGTTTTTCTTTGTCCAGATTAATTATGTTTTCCGACATCATTAGTATAGAAGTAAAAGGATTGTAAATCTCATTCATGATATTGGAAATAAAATGTGTTTTCAGCCCTTCAGAGGCTTTAAGTTTTTTATTTAAAACCTCATTGCCTTTTTTTAAGAGTGCAATTTGCTTTTTCAGTTCAACTATTTCACTTTCAGTCATCTTATTATAATTTATTTTTTCTCATACACCGATGGGTGCACCGTCTCCAGCGGCAGCCCCATATTGATTATTGATTCGGAATGACCAAGAAAAAGTAGGCCGCCCTTTTTTAAATGGCGTATTAAGTTGTGCATCACTTTTATTTGTGTTTCGGTGTCGAAGTATATTAATGTATTTCTGCAAAAAATTATATTGAATTTTAATTTGGAGAATGCATCCTTGCTGAGGAGGTTGTAAAAGGAGAACTCGGTATTGTCCCTTAATTCCTTCACTATCCTGAAGCGGGGGTTGGTCTTGTCTTTGCTTTTCAATAGGTATTTTTTTCTGAATACCAAGGGTATTTGGTTTAATAAGTTAAAAGGATAGATTGCCTCTTTAGCGGTTTTTAATACGCTCAGGCTAATATCCGATGCGAATATCCTGTATTTATAGCCAATTTCCGATTTTAAGTTATCTATTGTCATAGCAAGGCTATAGGCCTCCTGTCCGGATGAGCATCCTGCGCTCCAAACCAATAATTCATTATTGTCAAGATTGTTTGCAAATCCATTTTTGATAATACCTTCCAAATATTCAAAATGGACGGCTTCCCTGAAGAAATCAGTTTTGTTGGTAGATATTTTATCTATCATATGGATTATCTCTTCCTTGTTATTAAAAAGGTAATCCCGATAATCCGAATAACTGGAGATACCGAGGTGTTTTAGTCTTTTTTGCAACCTCGATTTGAGAAGAACCTTTTTTTTGGGATAAAGGTTTATTCCATAATTCTTATAAATGAAACTTCCAATTTTTTGAAAATCATTATCCTTAAGCTCACCGTATAAATCGGGTATCTCCATCAGCAAATATTAGAATTTTTCAAATTCATCATCCAATTTTGAGTCATCGTCAAGTTTGATATCAACACCTCTTGCTCCAACATTATCCTGCCGGCCATAATCCACAACTTTATTGTCTGTCAATAATTTGTGCCGGTTTTCTCTTGTTTTGCTTGCGTATTTATCAATAGTCTCGATTTTAAAATGCGCAATTACGTTTAGCAACTGTTCGGCCTGTCCGGATAATTCCTCGCTGTTGGTCGCCATTTCTTCCGATGATGCTGCATTTTGTTGCGAAATGTCGTTCAGCATCTGGATTGCGTTGTTTATCTGGTCTGCTGCGTCCCGCTGTTCTTTGCTGGCGGCGGATATTTCCTGGACCAGCAATGACGATTTGTTAATTGCCGGCACGATATCCCCCATGAGGTCTTTCGTTTTTTCGGCTACCTCCACGCTCGACTTGCTGATGCTGTTGATATCGGAAGCGGCAGTTTTGGTCTTGTCGGCTAGCTTGCCTACTTCGGAAGCAACAACGCCGAAGCCTTTGCCGTATTCGCCGGCTCGTGCTGCCTCAACCGAAGCGTTCAGCGCCAATATATTGGTTTGAAATGCTATGTCGCTGATAATAGAAATCTTGTCCGCAATATTTTCCATTGCCTCCACTGTTGATAAAACTATTTTGCTCCCATCAGTAACTTGGGTATTTACCTCTTTGGTGATATCCTCAGTTTTTCGTGCATTATCTGCATTTTGTTGAATATTTGAGGTCATTTGTTCTATTGAAGCGGATACTTCTTCGATAGATGAAGCCTGTTGTGAGGCTCCTGATGAGATATCCTGTGATGCGCTGCTTAACTGGAAACTCGCATCGGCCAGGTTGTTTGCTGCATTAACTACTGTAATGATTACTTCTTTTGTTTTCAAGGCCATTTGCCTCAGCATATCCGCCAATATCCCCATTTCGTCTTTTTGATAAATATCAAGTTTGGAATCAAGGTATCCATCAGCTAGTTTTTTGGCATATTCTATTTCCATTTTCAATGGCTTTACCATAAGCCTGCCTATAAAATATAATGAAGGAAACATGACGAGCAGAACAATTATGGAGACAATTAATATGGAATGTACCAAACTGTCCCTGGCGCTAAAAATTTCCGCTTTATCGATTTCGGTTATTATTGCCCAGTTAAGTCCTTCTATATCAATGAGGTCGAAGGAACTTAAAACCTCCTGGTTGCGATAGTCCTCTATTAATTCTGTACCGCTATATCCATCGAATACCCTCTTTGTAGCAAGTGTGTTGACTTTTAGTTTTAGAGTGGTTTGTTCTGTGCTGAACCTTGAATTGCTGCGCAGCCTGTTATCACTTCCAACCAAGTATGTTTCCCCGGTTTCGGATTGAGATATGTCATTGGTTAACAAACGGTCTATGGGCTCTATTTTAATGGAAGAGATTATTACACCTATAAGTTTGTTGTTGTCCATCAGCCTGATTCCTACGTACATAACAGGTTTTTCGTCGGAATCAAGTGTCATGTCGCTTATCAGGCTTTTATCCGTCAGGCTGCATTCCTTCCACAAAGAAGTAACAAATCCAAGATTATCCATTTTGGCTTCACTGCTTATGTTGGAACTGTTTATCCCGAGCAATACTTTAGCGGAAGCATCCATGAGGAATATATCCTTCAGGTCGTTGCTCCTGCCAAAAGCTGCAATGATATGAGAGTACCTTTCTACTAAAGCGGATCTTTTATTGTTCTCGAGCTCGGAAAATAGTCTTGCCGTAGTGGGCATCAGTTTAACTACCTCAACGGAATTCATGCATTTTTTTAAGTAATTCTCAACCTGATATTTCTTGATTCCTTCAGAGGATTCAATTTCCTTGACGGCAGTGTCATGAAGTATCCTGTTAGTGGCATTTATTGATATGTACGCAATAAAAAACACGCTTACTATGCCCAGGATAGAAACAAAAATGATTAGTTTGGTCGTAATCGAAAGATTTTTCATGTTATATGTTTTTAATCAATATTCACTTTTTATTTGTTTGAAGATGTCGTTTACGTCAAGTATCATGATGAAATTGTCGTTTTTTTGAAAAATGCCGGCAATATTTTCAAGCTTAGTGTTTTCCCCGATTTGTGGCGGGGGCTTAATGTCTTCGGCTTTAACCTCTTCTACGCTGAGGACATCGTTTACTATTAACCCGATATTGTTATAGTTATCGTTTGAAAGAATTATTACACAAGTGTTTTTGTCGTAGCAGTTGTCCTTTAAATCCATACTCTTGTTCAAGTCGTAAACGGGCAGTACGTTACCGTGATGGTTTATGAGCCCCGCCATTTTTTTAGGTGATTCGGGAACCTTTGTTATCTCGGGCAGCTGAAGTATCTTAATGGTGGACTTCACGTCAGTGGCAAATATTTCGTTGCCAAGCTTAAAGCTTAAGTATGATCTGGTATCCGATTTAATATTATCCATAATCCGTTTTGTTAATTGCCGAAATTACTTATTAACTTATGTGGGTCGATAACCATGGCCAGTCTGCCGTTGCCAAGTATCGATGCCCCTGAGAATATATCGTTGTTCCGCGATATATTATCTATGGGCTTTAATACAGCCTGATATTCCGATACTATCTCGTTTACGATTATCCCAACTTTGGTGTTTTTATAACTAACTAATAGTAAGTTGAATATGGTCTCGTTTTCTTTTTCGTTCTTGAAAATGTCGCATAGGTTTACAAATGAGTATTGTGTTCCTGCTATTGTGATGATGTTTTTATAGCTGTTCTCGAAATCACTTTTTCCAATGTTGTAGATCTTAACTATGGACGACAAGGGCAGTATGTAGAATCCGCCGTTGATACTGGTTAGCAGGCCGTCGATTATTGAAAGCGTGAGCGGTAACTTAATCGTTATCGTAGTTCCTTTGCCTTTTGTCGAGCTTATCTCAACCTCGCCCCTTAAGCTTTCGATGTTTTTTTTCACCACGTCCATGCCAACTCCGCGGCCCGATATGTCCGTAACAGTATCATTGGTGGTGAAACCCGGATGCATTATCAAATTCAATAAATTATTCTCGTCAAGTTCATGCTTTTCGGGTATCAGTTTTTTTTCAATTGCTTTTTTTTCAATTGCTTTTATGTCGATACCGGCACCATCATCGCTTATGCTTATTAAAACAAAAGCTCCGGAGTTTTTTGCCTTAAGTTCTATTGTCCCGGTTTCTTCCTTATTAGCTTTTAAACGCTTATCAGGGGATTCAATACCATGATCCAAACTGTTTCTTATAATGTGCATTATTGGATCAGATATGGTGGCTATGATGTTTTTGTCCAATTCGGTTTCGGTCCCCTGGGCAACAAAAACAACTTTTTTATTAAGTTTTTTCGATAAATCCCTAACTAGCCGTTTAAACTTAATGACTATAGTTTGAATTGGGATTAACCTCATATCGAAGGCTATATCCCGGAATTGTCGCGCCAGATTATTGAAGTCTTCCGATAATTCATTGATTTCGGGAGTGTTTATTTTTCCTGATAAATTATATAGCCTTGCCTGATTTGTTACGAACTCACTGACTAGGTTTATTAGTTCGTCGAGTTTGCTCGATGAAATCCTAATGCTGTCGATAGCAAAAGTGTTCCTGGCGATTTGTTGATCTTTTTTTGGTTGACTGTCTTTAGTCTTCGCTGTAAAATTTTCTTCTATAGCGGCTTCTTCTTTGTTGGTTTTATCTATTGTAACATTTTTTTGCGCTGTTGATGGCAATTCTTCCTTGTAAATACTAGTTAGGCGTTTCAGGCCCTTAAAGCCTTGAAGTCCTTCATCTAATATATTCTGCAACTTTAATTTTACTCCTTCTACTTGAAAAACATCCTCATCCGATAATAATTTTATGACAAGTTTGCTGTCGTCCTCAACAAAGATAAAGACATCTTTTATCATATCTTCATTTTCTGCTGTGGAGATTATGATTTTCCAACTCAGGTAGCATTTTTCATAATCCAATTCGCTGAGCATGGGAAGGGCTGAACAGTTTGTACTAAAAATACAATCACCCAGATCCGATAATTCATCAAGCAGGTATAAGGGTTTTGTGCCATCGTTAAGTATGTCCTCGTTTGGTGCGAATTCAATATAAAACAATTTGTTGTTCGATGCCTTATCTTTGGATAAGGGTTCTTTTCCCGTATTTCTTTGTTTCTCATCTGGCTTTTCAATTATTTCTTCCTTTGGTAGTAAGAAACGCCTGTCGATTTCATCTTCATACTCCTTGCTTTTTACTACAAGTTCCGGATTGTCCTTGTCTTCGAGTAATTTTTTGATGTGGTCGGTAATGTCGATAGTGAAACTTATTATTTCGGGGCTTAGTTCTATTTTTGAGTTCCTAATGTCGTCATAAAGCGACTCGAGTTTATGCGTGAACCCGCTCAGGTTGGTATATCCAAACATGGCTCCGGAACCTTTAAGCGAATGCATAATTCTGAAAACACTGTTAATCAACTCTTTGTCTTCAGGAGATTCTTCCATCTGCATAAGGTTATCCTCGAGTTGACTTATCAATTCTTTGCATTCCTCGAAAAAAAGTTGTCGAAAATCTTCCATTAACGAACAAGTTTATTTATAACCTTTATTAGTCGTTCTTTATCGAATGGTTTGCTCAGCCATCCAGTTGCTCCTGCTTTTTTAGCCTCTATTTTCTTTTCTTTCAATGTTTCGGTTGTCAATAATATAATAGGTAAGCGTGATAAATCAGTGCTTTTCCTGATATTTTTGATCAATTCGATACCGTTCATATTGGGCATGTGCAAGTCGGTGACTATCAAGTCCGGCTTCTGTTTGTTTAATATTTCCAGCGCTTGAACCCCGTCTTCGGCTTTTATTATTCCGAAACCCTCCTGCTCCAGAAAAAATGCCACCGATTCCCTGATGCTAACAGAATCATCAACTAATAAAATCGTCCTGCTCATACCTTATGGTTTATTTGTAATTTTACTTAAAAAATTGTAAGTACCTGTCTTTGAAAAGAATATCGATAAGTATTCATTTCCTTCCACATCAAACCCGCTTTGATAACCTTTGTCGTTCCTTTCAAGAATTGTTGATGCAATAATTTGAAGACAACTTAAATCAATATCTGATGTTTTTTTAAAATCGAATATTATTTCTTCCTTGCACAGAGCATTTCCAAGAAGGAAGGTGAGCAAGTTTGGGGCGACCGATTGATTGAAATCACCTTCTAGTTCAAATGTTTTTTTCGTTTCGTCTTCGGTTTGAACAATATCAATATTGAATTCGCTTTCATCCATTCTTGCATAAATGTTTAATCTGTGCTAAAAATAAAAAAATATCTTATATAAACACCACTTGACAAAAAATTAGCCTTCGATGGCTTTTTGAATAAGTTGTTTTAGAGCCCCCGGATTGTTCCTGATAATTGTGATGAGCATGTCTACAACAGCAGTTTTATTGAGGCCTAGGTTCTTTCCCGTTGTCTCGATAAATTTTATGTTTTCCCTCGAAATCCTGAAACCAGTATGTATTTTTAAACTATTTTCCGACATGATCAGCGGATTTGATTTTCGTTAACCTGAAATTTGGGTTGCTAAGGCATTTCCCGCTTTCCTTGCTGAATATTGCCCTTCTGTTCGTGACTTCTGAATTAACAATGATTATATGCTCACCAATATGACTCACCCTACCATAAGAATTATTTATTAGTACCAACTCGTTTATCTCGAATCCAGGTTTCGACCTGGAATGGTTCGTCAGCTTGTCTTTGAGTACCTGATACTCAATGTTTATCTTTTTCATTGTTTCTGCATTACCACCCATGTCGGGATGGTTGAGCATGGCTAAGCGCCTATAAATGAGGGTAAGTGAATTTAAGTCGTCAATACCACCGAAAAACTTCATGTTGAATAATTTTATATTTGCAAATATACAACAATGTTTTACAATGTCAAACAATTTACTGTTTTTTTCTTTAAGGCTCCAATCTCCTGTCCGGTCTTTGCAAAAAGAAATCTCAATAAACCAAGTGCGACTGAACAACGGGCTAAAAGGCAATAATGACAATGGTTTTCACTATTGATTATTTAATTTTTACTGAAGTTTCGCATACCAACACTAGGCCTTAATATTTTTGTTATCAGATGGTTATACATTATATAAATTGCTCAGTGAAACTTAGTGCCTTAGTGGCAATGTGTTGATAATTAGCCACTAAGACTCTAAGACACTAAGGAAACACAATTAGGATATTACTTATTATGGAATTTATATACTATTGATATTCATTATGTTAACACATTTCAATATTTAATAAGTCACAGCTTGTCAAAGTTTATTTATAAACGCGAAACTTCAGTAATTTTTATTAACTTTAACGATTGGTTTTAATTAAAGGCTAAGATTATTTGTTTTAATATATATTTTGATGGAGGTTTTAAGTAGGGAATTTGATATCGAAAGCACCAAAAAGAGTTATAAGAATATAGTACCGGTCTATAATTTATGGAGCAGGCTAACGGAAAGCAAGGCGGCAAAATATGTGATCAGGTATGCTGATATACACGATGAAGAGACTATTTTGGAGGTGGCGTGCGGAACAGGTATTGTTTTTGAACAAATAATAAAAAGAAACCCGAACGGAAGAAATATTGGTATCGACTTATCGCCCGATATGCTGGAAAAGGCCGTTAAGCGATTGAAAAACCATGGAAACAGCAATTACGAATTGAAAGAGGGAAACGCATTGGAGCTTGGGCTTGCTGATAACTCGATCGACTTGCTTATCAACAATTTTATGGTTGACTTAATGCCCGAGGATATGTTCGATGGCTTGGCCGATGAATTTTTCAGGGTGATTAAACCTGGTGGAAGGGTTGTAATATCCACATTTTCAGCCGGTAAAACTAAGGTCAATAAGTTTTGGTCTTGGGTGGCCCTACGTTTTCCCGATTTGCTCACCGGTTGCCGTCCGGTATCCTTCAGGGCGAATTTGATAAAGGCCGGCTTCCAAATTGAAAATAATCTTGAACTAAGCCAAAATACCTTTCCGTCCAACGTTATCAAGGCAAGAAAACTGAAATAATTATTTTCGGGGGTTATTGGGAAAAGACTTAAAAAAAACCCGCCTCCGTCTTGTGAGATACAAGACTATGGCGGGCGAAGATGTCTCGTAAAGATAGTTGAATCAAGTTAATTGCAATAGACCTAGTTAAATAAACGGGATTAAGCGGATTTATCCGCCGAAGCCCTCAAAACAAAAAGATAGTGGAAAATAA
>JAADIS010000035.1 GCA_013151215.1 Chlorobiota bacterium
TTAAATATGGACAGCAAAACAGTGAGATAAAAGAGGGGGATCCTTATCCTTATTATACCATCTTGTCAGGTAGTGTCTCAAGATATATTGAATTATATCTTGAAAAAAAACTCACACTGCCAATAACTGACTACATAGAAACAGCTTATGAAATAACATGGAATGCCATTAAAGAGAAATAATTTTTTTCAACAAAACCGAACGAATATTCGTTCTAATATTAACATAAAAAGTGAATGTCTATGAAGACAAGTCTGTCAAATCAAACCAAAGAAAAGTTTCATACTTTATTTGGAAGAGGAGTGCGTTTTAACGACACGGAACGTATTGTTTATTCCCACGACATGGGAGTAATACCCAAACAAATCCAGAAGATGTTTAATAATATTCCCGATGGCGTTTTTCAGCCGAAATCACGGGAACAGATTATTGAACTGATGCAATATGTGTCGAAAGAAAACATTCCGGTTATCCCACGAGGAGCCGGAACAGCCGGATTCGGGGGAAGTGTCCCGACCAAAGGAGGAATCGTCGTTGACATGGTAAGGATGAACCGGATACTAAACATCGATGTAGCGAAGAAAACCTGCAAAGTTGAGCCCAGCGTGATATGGGCTCACGCTGAAAAGGCGGTTGGAAAACATAATCTGGCACTCAGGCTCTTTCCTTCAAGTGCTAATTCATCTACCGTTGGCGGATGGGCAGCACAGGGTGGCAGTGGTTACGGGAGCTACGAATTCGGGAGATTTCGCGATAACATTGCGGAGGTAGAGCTTCTTCAACCTGACAACAAGATTGTTACACTGACGGGAGATAAGCTGGACTTCGTTTATTCTCTTTGCGGAATAACAGGTATCATTTTAAGCGTTACTTTTTACCTGAGAGAGAAGAGTGAAGAAAGCGTCTGTCTAACATCGTTCGGCAAATTAGAAAATGCCGTTAGATTTTTGAATTTACTCCTTGAGAAGAATATTCCCTTATGGAATGTAAGCTTCTCAACACCAGGTTTAACTTCACTAAAGCAGCAGGCAAGCGGGCATCGGATTTTAGATGAGCGTTTGTACCATATTACCATGGTAATGCCGAAAAACAGACAGCAGAAATACGATGCTGCAATAAAGAAACTGCTCACTGCGACTCAGGGAATTCAGCTTAGTGCCGACAAAGCAAAAGAAGAGTGGGACGACAAATTTTACCCCATGCGGTTTAAAAAACTGGGCCCCACCCTTATCGCCTCCGAAGTGGTCAATCCCATAAAAAACATTGATAAGTTCATTAATGAAATTGAAAGCAGATTTAAAAGCAAATTTGCGCTGGAAGGCACAATGGTAGGGCCGGATAAAATGGCAATGCTTGGTTTTATGCTTTCCGATGAAAGAAAGCTTGGGTTCCCGCTTGCTTATGCCAACTCCCTGGACGTCATCGAAACAAGCGAGAAATATGACGGCGAGCCGTTCTCCATAGGAATGTATTTCACAGGTAAAGCAGAAAAAATATTTGGCCGGGAAAAATTACTTAAACTCTGGAAACATAAATTGGCTGTTGATCCCAACGAAATCATGAATCCGGGAAAAATAGTTCCTTCTTCACTTGACAAAAGCTCGCCTACAAAAATGCTGGGGATGGCCATGAAAATGGCAAACTCCAGCAGGAGGCTTGTAGGACTTGCCGGATTGCTACTCACGGATGTGCAGGGCGTAAGCTCTAAATCACCCTTAAATGATGATGTTACACGGGATACTTTTAATTGCGCTTTGTGTGGATACTGCCGGGATGTTTGTACTGTTTTTGGTGCTAATCCGTGGGAAAGCAACTCCCCGCGTGGTAAATATTTTTTGATGAACCAACTGATTCAGGGTAAAATAGAAATGACCGAAGAGCTAGCTAGGGTGTTTTCAATTTGTGCTACCTGTAAAAAGTGCGACAGGGTTTGCCAGGTCAACTCTCTCAACACCTTTAACTGGATGAAAGTACGGTTTGACCTGAAAAATATGGATATGGAAAATACAGGTCTCGCTGCTATCCGTAAAAATGTTGTTGAGGCAGGAAATTTCTGGGGCATAAGTAAGAAAGACAAAACGCAATGGATAGATGTCCCTTATCTCGACAAAGGAAAAGTTGCCTATTGGTCAGGATGTTGGGCATCTACCGTAACCGACAATATGGCGAAAGCATTTACAAGTATCCTTCATAAGGCCGGCCAGGAATTTGTTTGGTTCGGCGAGAAAGAAAATTGCTGTGGGTTATATCTTGCGCTTGGCGGATACAAGGAGGATTTGGAGAAGAAGGTGAGAGAAAATCTGGAACTGTTTCTTGAACGGGAAGTAGAAACCATAGTGTTCTCATGCCCGGGATGTTATGCTTTCTTTAAGGAAAACTATGCGAAGATGGCCAAAGAAATGAATATTCCATGTAATGTTGAATTCAAACATTCAACCGTTTTCCTGAATGAATTACAGAAAGCAGGCAAGCTGAAATTCGAGAACAAATCCGAACTGAATGTTACCTATCACGATTCCTGTCACACTGGCCGTTGGTTTGGCCATTACGAAGAGCCACGAGAGCTGATAGAATCTATCCCCGGAGTCAGGTTGAATGAAATGGAATTAAACAGGGAAAATTCCTCTTGTTGCGGTTTGGTGGCGGTTTTCGACGACCGTAACACCGTTCAGTACACAGCCATCAAGCGGGTAAAGGAAGCGGAACAAACCGGTGCCGAACTGCTTATTACCAATTGTGCAGGCTGTGCATCGCAGTTTAACACGTGTTGTAATGCCATGAAAACCAATGTTAAGCAAATAGGAATTGCCGAACTGGTTGCCAAAGCCATGGATTTACCAGTAGAAGATAATTCTGAGAAAATACTGGGCTTTATGCAAAATGCTATGGAACTGCTGAAGGACAGCTCCGTAATATGCAGTGCTGCCGCCGCTTCTGTGATGAAAAAAAGTAAATAATAACGAGGGTTAAAGTAACTGCTCCGGTTAAACGGGGATAACCGGATTTTATAAATTCAGGTTATCCCCGTTTTTTATCAAAAAATAATTCATGATAAAGCCTGCAAACTTTCTCATTTTATCACGAAGTTCTTTTATCTTTGATTGGAGAAAAACCTTAGCAGATGAGCACACTCGAACAATTAAAGAAATATACCACCGTGGTTGCTGACACAGGTGATATTCAGGCTATTGAAAGATACAAGCCGCAGGCTCCACCACCAATCCGTCGTTGATTTTACAGGCTGCGATGGCCCCTAAATACAAATGGCTGGTTGATGATGCCGTAAATTATGCCAAAAAAACAAAAGGAGACGAAAAAAAGAAGCTGCGTGAAGGACTGAAAAAGACTTTTGTCAATTTCGGCTCCGGAATTTTAACCTGAATAATTCATGAAAGATAAAAAAATAGGGACAATTACTTTGTTTCTCATTGATAATTAATGCCTTTGAGGTGCATAAAACAATATTGCCCCATGAGTAAAAATACAAATATTCTACGACCTAGCACAAACAAAGAGGAAATGGAAGATCGAAAATCACAAATTGTGATATCCAATAGTGAAAAGATGGGATTAAGAAAGCCACCCCTTTATCTGCATCGTTCATTTTAACAAGAACCCTAAATGGAATCTTGTTGATGCACTTAATAATGCTATAATTCAAGCAATTAGGAAGCAAGCTGTTGCAAAAGGCTTTGTTTTTTAGTGCTGCCGTGATTTAAGAATATGCTGCAAGCAATTTTGGCCTTAACAAGAAAATGCCTCAATTTTAATCCCAAGCCATTATATTTCTAACTTTGTTCGCAAAACGACCAATTAATAATATTTTGACTTCCAAAGGTAAAATAGCGGTGGATAAGGACCTGGGTCTGGATCATCAATGCTTTGCGGATAACAACCCGGAAGAAACAAGAGTAGTGTTTAACGAAAGCGGCCCCCTGGAAATTGATAATTATTATCCCTTCGGCATGCTGATGGATGGTTTCGGTATAAACGCCAAACAAAGTGGAAGTTATACTAACAATTACAAATACAACGGAAAGGAGCTCCAAACCGATTTTGGACTGGATTGGTATGATTATGGAGCCCGATTCTATGACCCGCAACTTGCTCGCTTCCACACTTTAGATCCCCTTGCGGAAAATTATAATTTTCAGTCGCCTTTTGCTTACGGTGCAAACAACCCGATTAGGTTTATTGATTTTATGGGGATGAATGCAGATGATGACGTGGATGAAGAGGATCAACAAAACAATGCCAATAATAGTATAGAATCTGAAGCAGAACTAGTCGAAGCGATCTATAATTTTCTATCAAATGAAATGAGTGAAGGTTTTGAAGAAATTGTTTCAACAGTATCTGAAGCATTTGAAAGTATTGGAGATATAGAATTTAGTCTGAATTTCGAGCGTGGAGGAAATGTATGGACAACAGAACAGGATGTTGGCACAAGTAATGATGACAGAAAAGCTGATGGACAGCAAGAAAATATTGACAACCTGATGCCCGTAACTGGAGTAGCTCAAGGCTCCAGACCACTGACTTTTGCCAGAGATGCTATGAGTACATATTATGATATTAATAATCTAACCTATGGTGATGACAACACTGGAACTCCAAAACAAATAAATAAGCCATCACAAAAAGTCGATTCCTCAAGGCATTTATTAATACGATTTGAAGAAAGCTCTTCTGTAGGATATTCAGGTAGTGTAACTGTTACAGGAAGTAGTTCAGTGACATTAAGGGATTCAGCAAAAAGAGCACGAAAACTCAAGAAGCGTGGTTTAAAAATAATAAAGCGATAATTTTTATGAAAAATCCAAAATTTAGTTTAATTTTTGTTACTATAATAGGAATATTAGTAATAAGTAATTTCTATTTTTGTTACAAACTTTATTTTGATAATACTGTTGAACAATCTAATGAAATAAGCAAAAAGGTAATCTATAATTCATATGGTTTCGATGGAATAGAAGCGGGATTCTTGATAAATGCAAAATCAAAAAAAAGGTTGGGATATTACTCTAACTTTAAAGATACAATTTCAATATGGCCTTTTTTGAAATTGAAGTATTTTGATGCTATTGAAAAAGAAATTCCAACAATGTATTTGTATAAGTATTTAGATACGGTTTCCAATTTTTTGTTATTAGATTCCGTGAAATATGGACGTAACTCGTTAGATTATATTAATACTGACTATGCTACAAAAGACGTATTTATAAAACTAGAGGTACCTAGAAAGGATACTGTTGATAATTATTATATCTCATTTCCAGTATTTACGAGTTTAGGTGTTGATTCTTTTAGTCAAAGAATTGATGATTCTATTCACAAAGCATTAATTAAAAGGTTTATTGAAGATTATTGAAAAAAGCAATTGTTACTACCACCCACTGGCGTAAGTCTGACGAAAGGCATGTGGGAAGTGACTTGTGACTATATTTATACCTACCAAACATATAAGTAGTAAAAGCGAAAACATAAAACCCGGCATCATCCGGGTTTTTATTTTTACAACCAAAAAGCAGCATACCCGCTATATCAGATAGCGGTTGCGGATATAAAAAGTTATTGCCAATCCTTAATCCTGTTAACTGTCCAAATACGTCTGACCGGTTTTATAGTCCCTTATTGCCAGATCAATTAAATTGATAATGGTATTTTTTGCTTCACCGGTCATCTCCTGTATGATCTGAGACCTTTCAAACAGGGCTTTGTTTCTAGTGCCGCCGTGATTTAAGAATATGCTGCGAGCAATTTTGGCCTTAACAAGAAAACGCCTCCATTTTTAACTCCAAGCCATTATATTTCTAACTTTGTTCTCGAAACGACCAATTAATAATATTTTGACTTCCAAAGGTAAAATAGCGGTGGATAAGGACCTGGGTCCGGATCATCAATGCTTTGCGGATAACAACCCGGAAGAAACAAGAGTAGTGTTTAACGAAGGCGGCCCCCTGGAAATTGACAATTATTATCCCTACGGCATGCTGATGGACGGTTTCGACCTAAGCTCCAGGCAAGACGAAAGCTATACGAACAACTATAAGTACAACGGCAAGGAGCTGCAAACAGATTTCGGACTGGATTGGTATGATTACGGTTGGCGTTTCTATGACCCGCAACTTGCTCGCTTCCACACTTTAGATCCACTTGCGGAAAAATATAGTTTTCAGTCGCCTTTTATTTATGGTGCAAACAACCCAATTAGGTTTATTGATTTTATGGGAATGAATGCAGATGATGACGTGGATGAAGAGGATCAACAAAACAATGCCAATAATACCATAGAATCTGAAGAAGATCTTATTGCAGCAATTTATGATTATTTGTCTAAGGAGATAAGCAATGGGGTTGAAGGAATTGTCTCTGATATTTCCGAAGCATTTGAAGGTTTTGGGGATTTAGATATTAAGTTTAATTTCGACAGTGGTGGAGATGCATGGACAACAGAACAGGATGTTGGCACAAGTAATGATGACAGAAAAGCTGATGGACAGCAAGAAAATATTGAAAAGCTGATGCCCGTAACTGGAGTAGCTCAAGGCTCCAGACCACTGACTTTTGCCAGAGATGCAATGAGTACATATTATGATATTAATAATCTAACCTATGGTGATGACAACACTGGAACTCCAAAACAAAAAACTAATGCCAAGGGGAAAAAGATTAATATACATTTTAAAGAAAAATTTATTGATGGTCATGGATATGGAACAGGGACTGCTGGGGGGGTTGGCTGGAAAGATTCTTTAAAAACAGTAACAAGAATGAAGAAAGAAGGGAAAATAATATTAGATAAAGATTTTAAAGAAATTAAATAGAATAATATTATGAAAAATAATAAATGTGTCGTTTTATCCACTCTGACATTATTAATGTTTAGCCTAAATTTACTATTACTTTACGATTTGTACTTAAATCAAGCAAAAGAACAAATAATTAGTATTGAAAATGATTATGATGAGTTATATAAATTTAACGAAATTGTTGCTGGAGCAGTTACCAACGCAAATTATGTTAAGGATAGTGGTTATATTGTAAAAGTTAACGATACTATTGCTATTCAACCATATCTTAGGGTAAATTTTTCATCATTTGCTGAAAATAATGATAAAACACCATTGTTGTCGTTATATGAATACTCAAGTGTTGATTCAAGTTTTAAGTTTCAAGATACCATAAGGTATAGTGGAAATTATTTTTTTAATTACATAGTAAAGGATACTGGTTCGAAAATACTATTTGTAAGAATAAATATGCCAATAAATGACACTACTGAAGAGTTTCATATTATGCTTCCTATTCGAACAGAAAATAATAATAACGAATTAAGTCTTTTGCCAAGAGAATCAGACCTAGTATCATTATTTGATAGTTTTATTTTAAAGTCGCAATAGTGACAGAACGAATTAATCTTAAAATCTCTATGAGAAGTATAAGCTAAAACTGTTGCAAATCTATTGCTTGGAGTTAAATAGGTAATGAGAAAAGATGAAAAAAGTAAGAGCCCTATCATTAATATGGACATTTTGTTGTCTGCTCTTTCTAATCCTAGCATGATTGGCACTCATTCTGACCATTTGGGCAACACAAGAGTAGTATTAACAGGTAGCGAAACTACGCCCGGCATTCCTGAGATGCTGCAACAAACACATTACTATCCCTTTGGACAAGAGTTTATGGGGATGCAGTTAACTCAAATTGGAGAAATAAACAACTATAAACCTGCCGGCCGTCAAGGCGGGTATAACGGCAAAGAACTACAGACTGACCTTGGGTTGCAGTGGTATGATTATGGGGCGAGGTTTTATGATCCACAGATTGGACGTTTCCATACCTTAGATCCTCTTGCAGAAAATTACTCTTTCCAATCTCCTTACCTTTATGCAGCAAACAACCCTATTAGATTTATTGATTTTATGGGAATGAATGCGGGTGATTATTTGGATCAAAAAGGTAATTATCTAGGAACTGATGGTGTTGACGACAAAAAGAATTACGTTGTAACCAGTAAAAAGGAAGCAAAGCAAATAAAGAAAGCGACTAAAAACGATGAAAACTATACAGGGGATGTCAACTCAAAAGTTGAACTCCCAGGGTTAGGTGTAAGGAGTGCAATGGGAGAAGCAGTTGATAGAGCAGGTAACAACTCATTCCATGAGGAAGGTGGAGTTATTGCAAACATGTCAGATGGAAGTAATAAAGTAGTTAATGCAAAATCTGGCGCAGATGCTGATCCCAGTGTGGATGGTTATGCATCAATTAATGTTATGGATGCTGCTGATCCTTCTGAAGTAAAGGGCTACAGTACTTTAGCCGGTACTTTTCATACTCATCCTGATGGAACAATAGTTACTAAATCATCTAATTCAACTGGAAGTATATCAGGTACAACAATTGGTGGTACTACTACCACATCTTCTTTTAAACAATACCCATCTGATGTTGACATAACTACACATGCTGGACGCTCACAAAGGGGCTTGGTTACTGGTAATTCCTATGTATTGGGGACTGGTAATAATACTGTGTATATATATAACGGGAAAGGGGTTCAAGCAACATTTCCATTACAAAAATTTAGAAATAAGTTGAATAATGAATAAACTAATAATACTGAGTATCCCATTGTTATTGCTTATGTTTAAAATGAGTGCTTACTCGCAAGAAGCACAAAACATAGAGGTAAAATTTGTAGTTAATGGGAAAGTTAAAAAGATAAAAAACAATAGTAAAATTCTGTTTATCCAAAATGGAGATACAATAGAATCAAAGATTTGTTGTAGTAAAATAGATCTTCCAAATATTGATTCAAATAGTGTAATTAATGTATTATTTCTTTTTGGAAAAAATGAATTGTTCTTTGCTGCAATATCAACTAAGAAATTATTGTTGAATCAAAAAGTAATATGGGAACTTGGTTATTATAGGAAATTTGGTGATAAAGAGAAGGAAGAATTTTATCAGGTTAATGATTTTTCACAAATCAAAGAACTTTATTACTGGAAATTCAAACCTCAGGAACATGGAGATGGTACAATAACATTAGTTACTGTTCCTAAGAATTGATACAATAAAAAACCCGGCAAGTCCGGGTTTTTCATTTACAGCACCAACTGCTTCAACTTCCCTTTTATGATTAACTTATCAAAAAAAACCTTCACCACCCCTTTATCTGTAACATTCATTTTATTAAAAACCCTAAATGGGATCTTGTAGATGCACTTAACGATAATATGGATATTGAGACCATTCAAAAGGAATACCTTCCCGAAACGATGAGGGATATGAGCACTGAAGAAATCCTGTTGTTTGTTGCCGGAAAAAAGAAAGATCGCCAGAAAACCACTAAAGAGTTTGAAGAACTGACAGAAAAACGCAATACGTTCGTAGCCGAAAAACAAAGCAACGATAGCGTAAATATGTTGGATAATGCTATAATTCAAGCAATTAGAAAACAAGCCGTTACAAAAGGCTTTGTTTTTTAGTAGTGCCTGACATAAGTTTTCTTACCTAGCCATAAGAGTCTCGACCTCGGCGATTGTCTTTGGAATTGGTTTTCCAAGTACTCGATTACCTTCCTGGGTTACAAGAATATCATCTTCTATCCGGATACCGCCGAAATCTTTATAGGTTTCAAGTTTGTCGTAGTTTACGAAGTCCATGAACTTGCCTTCCGAACGGAATTGATCGATCAGGTCCGGGATAAAATAAATTCCCGGCTCAACGGTCAGGACCAAGCCCGGTTTTAATTCTTTGCCCAAACGGAGATAAGCTGTCCCGAAGGTCGTTGCCCGCCTGGTGTTTTCGTCGTAGCCAACGTAATCCTCACCGAAACCCTCCATATCGTGAACGTCCATTCCCATCTGGTGGCCAAGGCCGTGGGGCATGAAAAGGGTGTGTGCCTCGGCTTTTAAAGCCTCGTCGGTATCACCTTTCATAAGACCTGCTTTTTTGAGGCCTTCTATAATTATCCTGGCAGCAATAAAATGTACGTCCCTGTATTTGATGCCGGGTTTTATGGCTGCTATTGCTCCCATATTGGCATCCAGGACAATTTGATAAATCTCGGCTTGACGTTCGTTGAATTTTCCTCCGACCGGAACAGTACGTGTTATGTCGCTGGCATAGCATTCCCGGGTTTCGGCACCGGCATCGGTAACCATCATGCGGCCAACTTCCAAAATGTTGCTGTGGTTGTGGTTATGAAGTGTTTGTCCGTCCTGGCTAAGGATGATTGGGAATGATACCGGTCCGCCAAGCGCAAGTGAAATACCTTCGATGGTTCCTGCAATTTTTTGTTCCACAACTCCCGGCATGGCCATCTTCATCGATGTAGTGTGCATTTCGTAAGCTATGTCGATGGCCTTTTCTATTTCGGCAATCTCCTCCTCGCTTTTTATTTCTTTAAGCCTTACGACAGCCTTTATCAGTTCAACGGAAGCACCGGGCTTTACGTCGGCATTTGCCAGGCCCAGGAGCTGTGAGAGCTCAATAACCGTTTCCCCTCTATAAGCAGGTAAATAATGAATATCCCTGCCCTGATATTTTGCATCGGCGATGAACTTGGCAAGCTCGCCATAAGCTGCAGTGTTCTCTATTCCTGCTTTTGCTGCCAAATCTTTAACCTTGGGTTGAACACCCATCCATATAATGTCGTCGATATCGAAATCGTTGCCAAAAATATAATCTTTGCCATTGTCGAAATCAATTACTCCGGCAAAGCCGGGGTTTTGCAAACCGAAAAAGTAAAGGAAATGACTGTCCTGACGGAAATGGTATTGGTTGGCCGGATAATTGAAAGCGGCGTCGACATTGCCCAAAAACAACCCTACGCCCGATTTGACTTCTTTCTTTAAACGGCTTCTCCTATCTGTATAAACTTCTTTTTTAAACATAATTTCTATTATTTAAGCGTCGTATTTTAAAGAGTGTAAAACTAAGAAAAAAGATGCTTTGGTTGAGGAAGTTAATTTAAGGTTTGTTAAAATTAAAGCACCATAATACTTGGATTTTATTGATAAAACAAATATAAAGTAAAAATATCCGATAATAATCATTTACAAAGTGAAAAATAACCGATAATATTCATTTAGTAAATGAAAAATATCCAAAAAGAGCATGTCGTTATTGTACATTCAAGAAAAAATCACAGCTACTTATCATATGTTAAGAAAAAAAATGCTTTCATGCATTAATTTTGAGGCATATACCAAAATTAATGACATGAAAAAAATTACCTTGCTTTTATTGTCAATGATAATTATTGTAAGCTCCTGCAAAAAGGAAGAGGATAACACCGATCCGAAGCCGTCAATAGATTATCAAGCGCAGCTGCAAACCTTGATCGATAATCATTGGGCTGATTTTTCTGCCGGCAAAGAAAGTTTCCCGGGTGGATATGCCCTTCAAATACTTTCGCCCCTTGGTGATTTTTATGTTGCAGCCGGCGATTTGTCGGAAACTACCAACCAAACACGTTTCAGGGCAGCCAGTGTAACAAAAACATTTACGGCTGCCGCCATTATGCTGCTTCATCAACAAGGTAAATTGAATATTAATAATTTAATTATTGATACCATACCGGGCACCAATACTCCTTATCTACCGGCAACCGAAGAATTTGATTTTCCATTCAAAGATGAAATAACCATCAAGCAATTGCTTCAGCACAGGGCAGGATTGTTTGATATAATCAACCAGGATATTCCTGATACGGTAAACCAGGTTTATGCAGCTATGAGGTATTGTGAGTTTATTAAGGAAAGCGATCCTTTGCATACTTTCACAATTACTGAGACTGCAGCTGTTGTAGCTGAAAATCATCTTTATAATTCAGAGCCGGGAACGGGCTTTCATTATTCTGACACTGGAATGGGATTGCTGGGGCTGATTATTGAAAGGGTCTCGGGCAAACGATATGATGAATTCTTGTCGGAAAGTTTTCTTGTTCCATTAAATCTTGGGAATACAAGTTTCCCTTTCGAAGGCAGCGATATTGAATTGCCTTCCCCTTTTGCAGCTTCTTATGCATATATGCTGGGCCAGAGCATGGATGTAACAAAAGATAATGTGTCGATGCATGTTGCTGAGGGTAATATTATCAGCTCGCCCCTTGATCTGGCAATATGGATGAAAAAGTTATATTCAGGAAATGCGGGCATCGATTATAAAAACGTCAGGTTTTATATGATGGACTGCCTGCCTACTTTCGAGGGGCATCAGAATTACGGCCTTGGTACTGTCTTTACCCCGGAATTGGGATATGGCCATAACGGAGGTCATATTGCCTACTTTACTGCAGCCCGGTACGACCCTGATACCGATATAAGCTTTGTTATTTATACGAATATTTGGGATTATGATATTATAAGCTCCGACTTATATGTAGAACTGCTTAATATGTATGCAGCTGTTTATGATGCCAAGGATTTATTGAAAACTAAATATTGATCAACCATGAGAAAAATCTGTTCACTAATTGTTGTAAGCCTGTTTTTAAGCAGCACCTTCATCTTTACCTCTTGTAAAAAGAGTGAAGATAAACCTACCGAGGCCGAATTAGTTCAAAATGATATCAAGGCATTGCTTGATTCTATTGTTGAGAATACCGGTGTGCCGGGATTAGTTGCAGGGGTTTGGGCCCCTGATGAAGGCATCAGCCTTGTTTATTCTGCCGGGGTGGCGAATATGGAAACAAGTGAGCCTATGTCCGATCAAATGGTTTATCGTATAGGTAGCGAAACTAAAACATTTACTACTTCAGTATTATTACAACTTGTTGATGAAGGGCTTCTTTCGCTTGATGACCCCTTGTCGAAATACCTTCCTGATTTTCCTAGAGGCGACGAGGTGAGCATAAGGTTGCTGGCAGGTATGAGAAGTGGTATCCAGGGTTTTATGGAATTGGATACTTTTTGGAGCGAAGTATTTCAAAACCCTGATAAACACTGGACTTATGACGAGGAGATTGACTTGGTGAAAGACTTGCCATTTAAATTTACGCCAGGTACTGAATTTCACTATTGCAATACAAATTATATTTTACTGGGGAAAATTATAGAGATGGTTACGGGTCAATCAATGGAACAAAACGTCAAAACCCGGATTATCGATCCGCTCGACATGACTAATACCACCTATTTGTCGTCCGGGAAGGGCATTCCGGCTTACCATTCCAAAGCCTATTATGCAGGAGAAATAACATCGGATTTACCTGAGCTCTCAGAATTTCTGGATATCAGCTGGGCAGGACCGGCAGGATGCATGATCTCAGATATTTATGACCTTAAAAAATATGCCAGGGCTTTGGCCGGTGGGGAATTGTATTCGCCTGAGCTCCAACAGCAACGGATTATCTGCAACGACATGGGCATTGGCCGCCCCTTGAACTATGGGTTGGGGATTTATGAATCCAACGGGTTTTACGGCCATGACGGCCAACTTCCCGGCTATACCTCCTTGATGGTCCATTCGCCTGAAAGAAACTGCACAATTGTGGTTTGGTATAATTGCCACAAATTGATAATTCGTCACCATTATATTTAATATGGCTTATCCCAAAGTTGATTTATCCGGAAATAAATATCGTAAACAGCTAGTTAACAGTAGGCAATAATTAAAAGCAACTATCGTATGAAAAGGCATAATCTATTTATTTTAAGCATTTTGATTCTATGCTTGGGGGTATGTTCCTGTAAAAACAAAACCGAAACTGCTCCGGTAAGTTACTTTCCTGTTTTGGAGGTTTCCGGGAGTAATTATGAGATAGGGAAAGCAATTGGCTCAACCTTCAAGC
>JAADIS010000030.1 GCA_013151215.1 Chlorobiota bacterium
TGGGGTTCTGTTTTTTATCCAAATATTAATCTTAAACCAAAAGATCATTATATTTATAATCCGGTCTGGAATCTATCAGGGGGAATGACAACTTTATCAGCAGCGCAACAACTTTACGAAACTGCTCAAAATCAGGTGAGTGACAGCAATTATGTTGCAGCAAAAGTCACGTTCCAACAGTTAGTAAACAATTACCCTGACGAAGAACCTGCCAAACATTCGCTAAAAGAACTTTTATATCTTGAGCCGTTGGCAGGAAATAATTTTGATTCATTAAGAAACTGGTATCTAACAAATTCCGTTATTTTGAGTCACCCTGAACTATTGGAACTGGCAAAGGAACTTGCCGTTAAATGTGACGAAAAACTTGAAAACTACCAAAGTTCTATCGATTGGTACGAAAGTATTATACAGGATCCTCCCACACTTGAGGATTCTGTTTTTGCAATCATCGACCTTGAACATTTATATTGGATAATGGGTATTGATACAACTTTACGAAATGCTGTTTACATTGGTAAATTGAGTCAATATATTCCTGAGTCTTTCCGTGAGTTACGAAATGAAAGAGATTATCTGCTTAGTCTGTTGCACACAAATACAAGCTCTTCAAGTATTGCAAATAAAGAAGAATTAAACAAAACAATCTCTTTGACAAATAATTACCAGATAATAAATTTACCTAATCCGTTTAAGTCTATTACGACATTTAGGTTCAAAACACAATTTGTTGGTGATTTTAATATAAAAGTTTATGATCAAAACGGAAAAATTGTAAAGAACATTAATCTTTCGAATTTAAACACCGGAGAACACGACATTAGAATAAATATGGATGATTTGAAACCCGGGATTTACTATTATTCACTAAATAGTTTTACCGGAATTATTTCATCCAATAAAATGATAATAACTAATTAATGAGATTGAAATCCTACATATCGCTAATTATATCACTCTGGCTTATAATGCCGGCAATTGGTATTGCACAGGATTTTAAAAGTGATTTTGAAATTACTGATATCGGATGTTTTTTGGGAACAATTGTATTTTCCCGATACAGCTAAGATATATTGTATTGATGTAAATGATAATGGCGATATTTTTGTAGGATCCGGTGGCACCAATGAAATAGGCGGTGTTTACCGCTCAACTGACAATGCCGAAAGTTGGGAGTTTGTAAATAACATAGGCAACGCTTCAGTTTTATCAATTGACATTAGCCCCCAGGGCGATGTGTTTGCCGGCTCAAACAATGGTTGGGAAGATCATCTCCTGAGATCATCTGATAATGGTGACAGTTGGCAGGAGATTACACTTCCTGATTATTCAGTTGCTGAAAATGTTATAAAAATACTGGCAGTAAGTACAGATACAATTTATGTGAGTACCGTCAACAATAACGCTCTGCTCCTGCGAACCTATGACGGCGGACAAACCTGGGACAGCTTGGTAGGAGGTAACTCTCATCCCGGAGAGTATATTTCCGATATTCTTATCGATGATGATGGAACAATATTTTTAAGTTATCAAGGATTTTATCAGGATCAGGGAGGTGTTTATTATTCAGAAGATGATGGAGCAAACTGGCAATTTTCTGGCTTACTTAACTATATGATAACTTCGTTGGCCAGGAACAGCTCAAACGATATTTTTGCGGGTTGTTGGGGAGGAGTAAGCTGGGATGAATGGCCGGGGCTTTATGTGTTAAGAAATGGCGAAGCGCAATGGGATACCCTGATTGCAGGGCCTCAGATTGGTGATATAGAAATAAATTCTGATAATTATATCTTTTTTACAAGCCAATGGCCACTTGGAATATCTAGGTCCATTGATAATGGAGAGTCTTTTGAACTGGTTAACGAAGGCCTGCCTCCTGGATATCACAACAATATTACTCTTGACAATAACGATTATCTTTATGCGACAAGCGGAGATAATCTTTCAAAAACTATTAATACAACTGTTGATATACCTGAATATATTTTTAATGGTAAAATAGATATTGTAAGTATTTTTCCAAACCCTGCCTCAACCAGTCTAACAATAACAATTGATAATCAGTACTTTACAAATAATACAGTTGTGAGCTTATCTTCAATAATAGGAAAAACAGCATATAAAAAGACATTAAATAATTCTGATTTAGAAAACGGAAGTATTAGCATAGATGTAAGTGGTTTTAAAAAAGGAACTTACATTGCTTCATTGAATAATAATGGCAAAACCATTTCATCCACAAAAATGATAATAACTAATTAATTTAATACAAAATGTACAATACCAGAGTCAGAGGAGTATTAATAAAAGGCAACAAATCGTATAGCGACATCACGCATGACGTATTACGACCTATGAACGAAAAAACACCCTTATGGTGGTGGGTTGCCGCATTTTTGGCTTCGGGTGCGCTGTTTTGGGGCGTATGGGGTTTTTATAACACCATAAGCACCGGTATCGGTGCCTGGGGCCTTAACAACAATGTTGCCTGGGGATGGGCGATCATAAACTTTGTATGGTGGATCGGTATCGGCCATGCCGGAACCGCGTTTTCCATTTTCCTTTTGATAGTTAGGCAAAAGTGGCGTACCTCCATCAACCGTGCTGCCGAGGCCATGACGATTTTTGCAGTTATGGCGGCGGGTTTATTCCCTCTTATCCACATGGGCAGGATTTGGGACGGCTTTTTTATATTTCCTTACTGGAATACCAGAGGCCCGCTTTGGGACAACTTCAACTCACCGCTTTTCTGGGACGTCGTGGCGATATCAACATATTTCATGGCAAGTTTCGCATTCTGGTATATAGGTATGATACCTGATTTCGCAACTATCAGGGAGAGAACGACTTCCAAGATGAAACAAAAAATATACGGGATACTCAGTTTCGGGTGGATAGGCAGCGCAAAAGGCTGGCTGCGCTTCGAGACCGCTGCGGTACTGCTTGGCGGAATGGCTGCACCTCTTGTTGTTTCCGTCCACTCCATAGTATCCATGGACTTTTCCGTTTCAGTGGTACCGGGATGGCATACGACAATTTTCCCGCCTTATTTTGTGGTCGGCGCCATCTTTTCCGGCTTCGGCATGGTGCTCACGCTCATGATAATCCTCAGGAAAGTTTA
>JAADIS010000090.1 GCA_013151215.1 Chlorobiota bacterium
GCCGGACCTTCGGGCCCAAGCCTGGAAGTTATGGTTTATGCCGAGCCGGCACCGCTAATCTCGGGCGATGAACTAGTATGCAAGAACGACAATGGAGTTTATTCGGTTGAGTACAGCGAATACAGCCAATACTCTTGGACTGTTGACGGAGGAAACATTGTTGAAGGTGACGAGACCAACGAAATAACTGTTTACTGGACTGCCGACCAGGGCTCAACGACTCATGTTGACCTAACGGAAACTAAAACAGAAGGTTGCGAAACCATAGCCGAAACCTTTGATGTTGCTATCGATCAGTGCGTTGGCGTGGACGAAAATACGTTCGAGTATGTTAAATTCTATCCTAATCCGGCAAAAAATAAAATTAATGTTGAACTTTCAAATATTTTTTATAAGTTTGTTGAGTTCAGATTAATAGATATACAGGGGAAAGTTGTTTATTCAAATAGAGTTGAAATTAGCGATGGCGTTTATAGCGGGAATATAGGCCTGGGTAGCATACCAGAAGGTTTGTATTTGTTTACTGCCAAATCTGACGACAATCTATTTTTTGCTAAGAAAGTAATGGTTATTAAGTAAAGTTGCAACCAAACCTGTTGAATAGGTGAGGGTTTGTGAGATTTTAAATGTAGGTATCATAATGATAATTATAGATTAGTTTTTTCACCAATCTTAACCAACAAGCTGCTGTTCGCTTTATTGCGGGCAGCAGTTTTTGTTTTAGTTTTGCAGCCTCAGATGATAAAACATTATAACATACCAATATTTGTTCCCGAGCTGGCCTGCCCTTTCCGATGCGCTTTTTGCAACCAGGAAAAAATCAGCGGACAAAAGAAAATTCCCTACGACAAAGAAATCATTGAGACCATAGAAAACCATCTTTCTTCTTTTAGGGAAAAAAACAGGAAGGTGAACATTGCTTTTTTTGGTGGCAGTTTTACCGGCATCCCTTTACCCGAGCAGGAACATTATCTTAAATTGGCGCAACCGTATATCAAATCCGGGGAAATTAATGCAGTCCGTTTGTCAACCCGGCCCGATTATATTAATGACGAAATATTGGGCCTCCTGAGAAAATATCATGTTGAAACCATTGAGCTGGGCGCGCAATCGCTTGACGACGAGGTGCTTAAAAAATCGTTTCGCGGGCATACCGTAAAACAGGTAGAAGATGCGGCAAGACTGATCGTCAAAAGGGGTTTCAAGCTCGGACTTCAGATGATGATAGGCCTGCCTGGCGATACTTTGGAAAAATCTATCGCCACAGCGCGGAAGATTATAAGCCTGGGCGCTGAAAACACACGTATCTACCCGGCTTTGGTGATAAAGGATACGCCTATGCACAGATGGTATGAACAAGGAAAATATATTCCACTCAGCCTTGGCGAAGCCCTTAACATAACAAAACAATTAATCCCGATATTCGAGCAAGCCGGACTTAATGTAATCAGGGTCGGCCTGCATCCTTCCGAAGGCTTGATCAGCGGCGATGAACTTATTGCCGGCCCTTTTCATGTTTCTTTTAAAGAGTTGGTATTGACTGATATGTGGAGCGATAAATTAAACTTCCTGAAGAATGGGAACAAAAAGGGGAAATTAGAGATTATTGTCCCAAAATCAGAAATAAATTATGCAATAGGATATAGGGCAAAAAATAAAATAAATCTCTTAAAGTATTATAAAACAGTTAGATACACTATCGGAAAAGAATTTTGCACAAGGCTTGTAGAATAATGAGAGGAAATGGGCTGTTAAATGGATCAAGTGGCTGCCAACTCAAATGTCGAACATTGTGCTAGTCGAACATTGGCCCTTTGGCCCGGCTTGAAAATTAAGCTTTTTAGGTTTGGTCTCGATGCAACTAAAGCAAAGATGTTTAAGTCATATATTACTAACACCCGGAATATTAATGAAAAGACAGTTTACGATTATATTTTTATTTGTTTTTGCCAGACTGTTTTCGCAAGTTACACTATCGGAGATAAGCACAAAAACAAATATTAAATACGGTTCTGACGACATCTTGATAAACGGTGGAAACTATGTCCCGCTTCACCCTGCCGCCCACGGCGATGCATTTTTTATGGAAAACGCATTTTATAATGGCAAGCTGTTGTTGAAAGGGCGGCAGTTTGAGGACATAGCGATAAAATTTGACATCGAGCAACAAAAATTGCTTTTGAGGCTGGATTCAGTGTCCGCGGAATATTCGATCATACAATTGAACGATAATTATATAAAGGAGTTTTATATACACGGACAGCACTTTATCAATCTGAACAACAGGGGAATACACAATTCCGGGATGACCTTTGTCGAGTTAGTTTACGATGGCGGCTTTTTATTCGTTAAATATTATAAAAAGGAGTTCCTGACTGTTTTCTCTAATAAGCATCCTTACGGGAGGTATTCTGAAACCAAAACCGAAAAGTATATTTTCAGGAATGGGGAAAAAATACGGTTAAAGTCGAAGCGGGATTTATATGACGCTTTTCCGGGAAATAATGCCATGATAAAACTTTTCATCAAACAAAACAGGATAAGGTTCCGAAAGGCTTCCAACAAAAAATTATTAATCTTGATGAAATATTGCGATGGGTTTGATTAAGAGGCTGAGATATGGCATCATCCTGCTGCTCATCTTTTGTTCGGGCAGGGTTTTGGCACAGGAGAAAGAAATCATCATCGATAAAACGTACGATAATCTTTCGTGGGGCAATTTTGTGCAAAAAGTTGAAGAAAACCATGGTTTGAACTTCTTTTATGAGGACAGCAGTTTGCTTCGGCTGAAAATTAAGATTGGCGAAGCCGGGGACATTAAGGCTGTTTTAAGAAACAACCTATTGCCCCTCAAGCTGAATTTCGCCATCGATGCCGAAGGAAATGTGTTTATAACCAAGTCGGCTGCCGTTAAGCTTGAACTGCCGGACGGCTTTTTCGTCAACAATAAAGGTGCGGATAAATTTATTGAGGAACACAAACGGGAAAACGATTTGAGGGATTTTCTGGCAACACGCAAGAATTTAGTAACCCGGAATATAATAGTTGGGAACAAAAAAAGCGCTTCGGGCAAAAAGCGTGTAACCGTTGACGGTTTCGTAAAGCAGCTTGAAACCGGAAACCCCATTATCGGCGCCAGCTTGTATTTCGAGGAATTGCAAACAGGGACGACTACCAACGAGCAAGGTTATTTCAGCCTTGAGCTTGAAAAAGGTAAATATTCCATAAAAGTGAGCAGCATAGAGGGCAAGGAGGAAAAATACCAACTGGAAGTCTTGTCGGGGGGGCGCGTGGAATTGTTTTTGGCCAGGAAGGTATATTCGCTGGACGAAGTTGTTATTAAATCGGATAAAGAAGACAATATCAGGAGCACTCAAATGGGTTTCGATAAGCTTAACGCCAAGAGCATAAAGGAAATACCGGCGGTTATGGGCGAGCGAGATATTGTTAAAGTAGCCTTGTTGTTGCCTGGGGTTCAAGCAGTTGGCGAAGGCGCCTCGGGCTATAACGTAAGGGGCAGCCCCGCAGACCAAAATGTGTTTTATTTAAATAACATACCCGTTTATAATACTTCCCACCTGTTCGGGTTTTTCTCGGCCTTTACGCCCGATGCCATGAGCAGCTTCAAGCTTTACAAAAGCAACATACCTGCTAAATACGGAGGTCGTCTTTCGTCCATCTTCGACTTAACGGCAAAGGAAGGAAACAAGAAAAAGTTCTCGCTCAGGGGTGGCATTAGCCCTATTACCGCCAGTTTCATGGTCGAGGGCCCTTTTATGAAAGATAAAAGCAGTTATCTGCTTGCCGTAAGATCAACTTATTCCAATTGGATCTTGGGGATGATAGATAATTTTGAGATTAGTAACTCAAGCGGAAGCTTTGCCGATGCCATAGCTAATTTCTCAATAGCTTTAAACCCTGATAATCAACTAAAAGTGCTTACGTATTTCAGTACCGACGACATAAGCCTGGTTTCGCAGACCGATTATGATTATCAGAACCTGGGGGCTTCCGTTTCGTGGATCCACATTATAAAGAAAAAGCATAACTTCGATTTAACATATAGTTTCAGCGATTATGGCTTTAACGAGATGAACAAGCAAATCGACTGGGCTTCGTATAAGAATGATTATAATCTGCAGCATAACGAGATAAGGGCTCATTTTGTGTTGCGTCCGAACGAGAAACACAACATATCCTTCGGCGCCAATGCTATCTTATACAATCTCGACCGCGGCAGCCACCTTCCGCTAAACGATGCCTCATCGGTAATCCCCGTCGAGCTGGGAACGGAAAGAGGAATGGAAAGCGGGATTTATTTTGATGAAGAATGGGACATAAACCCGGTTTTTGCAATCAACGGCGGCTTCCGCCTGAATTATTATACTTATTTAGGCCCGCAGGATGTTTATGAGTATATCCCCGGGTCCCCTTTAATCCGGGAAAACATTATCGACACAGTGCATTATTCCAATAACCAGCAAATAAAGTCATATACAAACCCTGATTTCCGCCTTGCCGCAAAATATATTATTAACCCTAATTTGTCGCTTAAAGCAAGCTTTAGTCAGTTACACCAGTATATTTTTATGCTCTCGAACACCATTGCCATGTCGCCGACCGATAAATGGAAGCTTAGCGACGAGCATATCAAGCCCATGAAAGGAACGCAGTATTCCCTGGGAGTTTTCAGCAATTTCATGAAGGGCAGGCTGGAGCTGTCCGTCGAGGCTTATTATAAAAATGTTGCCAATCTTGTCGAGTATAAGGATGGTGCCGATTTATTAGTTGCGAAAATTGTTGAAACCGAGGTGTTACAGGGCGATTTGGATGCGTACGGGATCGAGTTCATGCTTAAAAAACCCACGGGGCGGTTTAACGGCTGGTTTAATTATACTTATTCCTCCTCAAATGTCCTCGTTAAAGGGGATGATGAACTAACAAGCATTAATTTCGGCAAGAAGTATCCTGCCAATTACGACAAGCCCCATGCCCTTAACCTTGTGATGAATTATAAGCTGTCGCGAAGGCTGAGCTTTTCCGGCAATGTTGTTTATGCCACGGGCCGGCCGATAACATATCCCACGGCGATTTATTTTCAGGACGGAACACAGATAACTAATTATTCGAGCAGGAACGAATATCGCTTACCGGATTATTTCCGTGTGGATTTGGCCGTTAACCTCGAGGGAAACCTTAAAAAGCATAAGCTTGTTCATGGTTCATGGAGTTTGTCGGTTTACAATGTTACTGGAAGGCGCAATGCATATTCGGTATATTTTAAAACCGAGGGAGGAAGAATAAAAGGCTATAAACTGTCGATTTTCGGAGCACCTATCGTTTCTCTTACATATAACTTTAAACTAGGGAATTATGCCGATTAAATACTATAAAACAGTTATGCTGATCTTGCCATTTCTCTGGCTTACTTCATGTGTTGACGAGTTTTGGCCCGAGCTTACAAAATACGAGAACCTTTTGGTTGTTGACGGAGGAATCAACAACGGCCCCCCTCCATACACTATTAAACTTTCAAAGTCGTCGGCTCTCGATAGCGCCAAGCTCGTACCATTTCCTGGGTGCATTGTAAGTATAACGGCATCAGATGGTTATAAGGAAATATTAATTGAGGATGAAGAGGGCGTTTACAAAACATCCGTTAGCGGGATACAGGGTGTGGCAGGTTTGAGATATCGTTTGAACATAGAGACACCTTCAGGAAAAACCTATGAATCATCTTTCGATAAAATTGAAAAACCGGTTCTTATCGACAACTTATATGCAGAGATTGAGGAACACAAGGTTGGTGGCTATGAACATCCGCTGCAAGGATATCAGTTTTATCTGGATACCGAAACAACAAGCTCCGACTCAACATATTTTATATGGCGCATGCAAGCTACTTTCCATTATCAATCGGAGTATTATATACATTGGTATTGGCAAACTCACCTGGAGAGGTTCATCCCCACCGATTCGCTCTACAACTGCTGGACGACTTATAGCTTGAAAGATATTTATACTTATAACACATCTTCCCTGACAAGCAATAAGCTCAGCGGGTTTCCATTGAATTTTGTTTCTACGGAAGACCGCAAGTTGACGGTCAGGTATAGTTTGCTAGTAAGGCAGTATAGCGTTAATAAAACTGCCTATGTGTTCTGGAACTCACTGGAAAAACAAAATGCCGATCAGGGCTCGTTGTATTCCCACCAGCCTTATCAGATAAAAGGGAACGTTACCAACATCAAACAGCCCGATGAGCCTGTTTTAGGATATTTCCTTGTTAGCGGCATCGACAGCAAGAGGATTTTCGTTGATAGGCCCGACCTCCATTTTTATTATAGTCTTTGTAACATTAACGCTGGCCATTATAAGGCTTATTCCGACCTTGGCATGGGCTCTCCCTACGACCCGCCTCAATATATTATTCTATATGAGGGTTTTAGGGCTGTACCCGGACAGCCGTGCGCCGACTGCCGCCTGAGGGGCGGAACAATTGTTAAACCTGATTTTTGGGAGGACTAAAATATGGGAAATCCATCGTCGTTTAAAAAAATATTCTCTTTAACACTACTGTTGACAGTAGGCCTTATCTCGGCGACAGCAGATAATAATCCTTATAAAAAGCATCAAGATACTATTGAGGAAAAAGTAATATTGGTTTGCGATCGCGATTTGTATCTCTCAGGGGAAAAAATAATTTTCACGGCTAGGGTTTTTGTCGATAATGAGCCAAATACTGATTTTAGCAAGATTTTATATGTCGAGTTGTTCAAAGACGGCCAAAGCGTGGAAAAGGCAAAATACAAATTGGACAAAGGTTTTGTTGAAGCAGTATTAAATATCCCCGAAGACTTGGCCTCCGGCAATTATTATATTAGGGCATATACGATGTTTATGCGGAATCAGGTAGCCGAAACTTTTTTTAACACCCGTATCACCATCATCAATCCTGAAAGAAAAGCAGATAGCTATAAGGGTAAATATTCCAAAGCAGTCTTGATTTCTGAAAACAACAATATTATCCTGAACAAGCTTGAAAACAGTTTTGCAGTTCTTTTTAACGGTAATTTCCTTGAAAAACTTAAAACTGCGCTCATTATTGACTCAAAAGGCGATAGCATCACCGATGTCGTGTTTTTCAAGAATGGTTTGGGCAGGTTTGCCTTTGTTCCGCGAGCGGGCCACCGTTATTTTATGAAAGCAAACCTTGGAAGCGAGGATACTGTTTTTATTAAGCTTGACACGGCCGCAAACAAAGGTTTGGTTGCAGGTTTTGATGTTGAAACTGGCAAGGCCGAGATCCTGCAAATCGGGCATTCGACCGGCAACCCTCATTTGGTTTCGCTTTATACCGCTGATTATAAGTTAATTGATAGTGATATGATAGATCTTGCCGATACTGTGGCTTCCTTGAGCTTTGGGGATATTGATTTCCCATCAGGACTCAATTATCTTGTTGTGTCAACAAAGTTAGGCGAGACGGAAGGCGTTTTTCCTTTTTATGTGGGCAGTCAAAAGCTTGTTGGCAGTAAAATAACCTTTGAGGGGCATGTTTTCGGGAAAAGGGAAAAAGTCGAGTTCGCACTTAGCGGAATTGACGAAAAGGATGAGGTTATTGTTAATGTCAGCAAAAAAAATCCTTTGACCGAGGAGGAGGGTTTCCTGCCGAAGGAATTCATATTCAATCCGTTATTGTTGAACTACGATTTCGACCCGTCTTCGCTGAGCGATGAAAAAGCCGAACAAATTCGATTGGGGGTATTGCTTAATGCTGACATGTTCAACTCGGCGGAATTTAAGAAAAACTTCTCCGCAAAGCCGGAAGGGATATTGAGATTACCTGAAGTAAGGGACCTGTCCATAAGCGGAAAAATAATAAACGCAAAAACCGGCGAGGGTATCGCCGACCAAAATGTTTATGCCTCGGTACTGGGAGGCAACCCACAGCTGCACACCAACAAAACTGATGCTTCCGGGAATTTTATTTTCTCCTTGAACCAATTGCAAGGAATACAGGATGTTGGTTTGAGCATCGACAGCATTGATAATGTAAATCCTGAAATAATAGTCAACAACGATTTCTCGACAAGTTTCCCCCTGTTTGCCGATTTTCCGGTACAGATAGATAGCAACTCAGGCAATTATATAGTGAATATGTTCAGAAACAAGCAGTTGGCTTCTGGTTTCAAGCAGTTGGCAAAAATTATCAACACTGTTTACGACAGTATTCCTTTTCCGTTTCAAGAACCACAAACCTCTGTTAACCTGGCCGACTATGTGGAACTGCCAAGTCTCAGGGAAGTTTTTGACGAAATAGTTACTTATGTTTCCGTTCGCAGGCAAAAAGGTCACTATTCCTTTCATGTCTTAAACGGTCGCAATGAAACCCTTTATAAAACCCCATTGATATTATTAGACAAACTTGCAGTTTTCGATGTTGATGAATTACTGAAGATAAATCCTGCGCAGCTTAGCAGAATCGAAGTAGTAACTAATCCTTATACCCTTGGGGATATGAGGTTTGACGGTATAATAATGATTGAGACCAAGGAAGGTGGTTTTGGGGGAATGAAACTTTCAGGCAAGACAGTTTTCCTGAAATATACCACCACGAGCCCAGGCTCGCATCTCGTTTATCCCGATTTTGAGTCGGATGCCCTGATAAAGAAGGGCCAGGCTTTTTTTGCCAATACTATTTATCACGAATCCAGGTTGTTAGGAACAGGAGGGGATACGGATTTCTCGTTTTTTACTTCAGACGAGAAAGGGATGTTCGAGATAAAAGTTGATATTATTAGGGCCGACGGGACACATGAGGTTCTGAAGAAAACAATCGAGATTTATTAAAAACTCAAGTTTTGCGTTTATAAATAAACTTTGGCAACCTGTTACTTATTAAATATTGAAATGTGTTAACATAATGAATATCAATAGTATATAAATTCCATAATAAGTTATATCATAATTGTGTTTCCTTAGAGTCTTAGAGTCTTAGTGGCTAATTATCAATACCTTGCCACGAAGGCACTAAGGCACGAAGTTTCACTAAGCAATTTTTATATTGTATAACCATCAGATAATAAATATATTGAGACCTAGTGTTGGTATGCGAAACTTCAGTTAGCAACTAACAATTGCTTGAAAATAAATATCTATAGTTTCAAAATCATTTCGTACATTGTAGCCTCGTTTTTATATATAATCTTACAATATTATTATTTGAGCATGAGCAACAAAGCCCTTTGGACACCAAGTCCCGAAACCAAGAACAATTCCAATATGCAGGTTTTTTCGAGCTTGGTCGCGAGGAAATATTCCCTCGAAAGCGATAATTATAATTCGATTCACAAATGGAGCATAGAAAACACTTCTGCTTTTTGGGAGGAAGTCTGGCAGTTTTGTGGCATAAGATCATCTGCTGATTACTTCCAGGTTGTTGACGACCCGAAAAAAATGCCGGGAGCAAAATGGTTCGGGGGAGCCAAGCTTAATTTTGCTGAAAACCTTCTGCAACGCAAAGATGATCGTATAGCATTGATATTCAGGGGTGAAGATAGCGTTAAGCGGGAAATTACTTATGCGCAATTATTCGAAGGAGTCAAAAATCTGGCTGCTTCTTTTAGAAAACTTGGGTTGGTAAAAGGAGACAGGGTTGCGGCTTTTATGCCAAATATGCCCGAGACCGTTATTGCCATGCTTGCTGCATCTTCAATAGGTGCCATCTGGTCGTCAACCTCGCCCGATTTCGGGATTAAAGGTGTATTGGACAGGTTTAGCCAGATTAAACCTAAACTGGTAATTGCTGCCGACGGTTATTTTTATAAAGGGAAAGCCTTCGACTCACAAGAGAAATTAAAGGGAATTTTAAATAGTTTGCCCTCCGTGCAAAATGTGATAATGGTTGATTATACCGGAAACATCAATCTTAATGGTATTGAAAACGCAATAGAATTCAAGGAATTGCTAAAACCATCCGGTGAGGACCTGATTTTTGAGCAGCTTCCGTTTGATCATCCTCTTTATATAATGTATTCTTCGGGTACAACCGGTTTGCCCAAAAGTATTGTACATTCTGCAGGAGGCACTCTAATCCAGCATCTTAAGGAATTAAAACTGCATAGTAATATCGATGCTGGCCAGACGGTTTTTTATTTTACTACCTGCGGCTGGATGATGTGGAACTGGTTTGTTAGCAGCCTTGCCCTTGGTGCGACACTGGTGCTTTACGACGGTAACCCTTTTTATCCGGCAGCCGATTCCTTATTGATAATGGCCGACGAACTAAATATCGACTTCTTTGGGACAAGCGCAAAATATATTGCTTCGCTTGAGGCAGCCGGGGTAAAACCGAACGATATCTCAGACTTTGAAAACCTTAAAGTTATTGCCTCAACAGGCTCACCGCTTACGGATGATAGTTTCGATTATGTTTACCGTGATTGGAAAAAAGATGTTCAACTGTCATCTATCGCAGGTGGAACGGATATTATTTCTTGTTTTGTTTTGGGCAGTCCTACTTTGCCGGTTTATAAAGGGGAAATCCAGTGTAAAGGACTTGGGATGGATATCGATTGTTTTGACGAAAACGGAAATAGCGTTATTGATGACCAGGGTGAATTAGTATGTAAAACAGCATTTCCTTCCATGCCTGTTTATTTTTGGAACGATGAGGACGGTAAAAAATATCATGACGCTTATTTTGACGTCTTCCCGAACATCTGGTATCATGGCGATTATATCGACATAACAAAGAACAATGGCATTATTATGCTTGGCCGCTCCGATGCAACCCTTAATCCTCAGGGAGTTAGGATTGGTACGGCTGAAATTTACAGGGTAGTGGAGAATATCGATGAAATTGAGGATTCGGTTGTTGTTGGACATAAAATTGATGGTGACGAAGAAGTTGTTCTTTTCATAAAGCTTAAACCCGGATTGCATCTAAACGATGATTTATTAAAAACAATAAACTTCTCCATCCGCAAAAATTGCAGTCCGAGGCATGTACCTTCGGTATGCAAACAGGTTAAGGACATTCCTTATACAATCAACGGGAAAAAAGTTGAAATTGCGGTTAAAAAAATCATTCACGGTATGGATGTTAAAAACAAGGATGCCCTGGCAAATCCGGAATGCCTTGAAGAGTTTGAAGGGATATTGGATTGATGCGTGCCTGTTTTTTGACAAAAGTAAAAAACTTAATTATAAATTAAATACTTAAATTATGTTTGAAGAAGGTTATTTTAGTAGTAACGAGGTTATTTTCATAGTCGTGGTTTCCGTAATTTATCTGGCTGCGATATGGCGTATCTTCGAGAAAGCCGGCAAGCCGGGTTGGGCCGCCCTAATTCCATTTTATAATTGCTTTGTCTTATTGGAAATTATCGGGAAACCGTATTGGTGGTTTTTTATGATGTTCATCCCTGTTGTAAATATAATATTTGCCGTTTGGATATTCAATATGCTGTCGAAAAGCTTTGGCCAAGGCGAAGGATTTACCCTCGGCTTGATTTTGCTTTCCATAATTTTTTATCCCATGCTCGCTTTCGGCAACTACGAGTATCAGGGGCCGGCCGGTGAAGTTAAACGGTGATGTTTTTTTAAAGCCAAACCATAAATGGCTAGGCTGCCGATACGATTAGTTTGAAATCTAAAACACGGAGATTCAATAATCTATCAGTATCATTATTGAAAATCCATTTATGGACTTGTGCCTTTAGGACAAGGCTTAATTGAATTTGGCTAGTTTAACTTTTTGCCCAAGCATAAATGGCTGGGTTTCTGATATGATCAGTATAAAATATAACATTTGACAAATTCAATAATCTTGAACTCACCTTTGTTAAATTTCAATATTGAATAGTTTTACAAGATTAAACTTCCCAAATTAAACTAAATTCGGTAAGTTTACTTGCCGAATTATATTAAATATGGCAAGTAAACTTGCCGAATTAATGGTTTATGACGTATATTTGCATTAAAAAAGAGAAATGTGGATTAGTAGGGAGTATGAACGAGACAGCGGATATTTAAAAGCAGGAAAGGTAAATTTATTATACGGGCCAAGAAGAGTGGGCAAAACCGCCTTGATAAAAAAACTCCTCGAAAAGCAAAAAACCAAAATGTTTATTGGTGATGGTGATGATATTCAACTTAGATCACTTCTTGGATCAGAAGATAAAACAAGGATTTTGTCTGCTTTGCAGGATTACGATTATATTTTTATCGATGAGGCACAAAGAATTTCAAAAATTGGTTGGGGATTGAAAATACTCGTTGACAACCTGCCGAACTCAATAATCATAGCCTGTGGATCCTCATCATTTAAGCTTTCTTCGCAAGTTGGTGCACCACTTGCCGGAAGAAGTATCACGAAAATGTTATTCCCTATTTCAGTTAATGAACTAAAAAAGCAGTTCGGCGGAATCGAGATATATAAGAACCTGGAAAACTATTTGCTTTTTGGTATGTATCCCGAAGTTCTTGGATTTAATAATAATTCGGACAAAGTTTCTTATTTACATGAGCTAAGAAACTCCTATTTGATGAAGGACATATTAGAGTTGGAGAATATTAGGAATGCGGATAAATTATTTGATTTGTTGAAGCTCCTGTCATATCAAATCGGCAATGAGGTGTCGTTGAGTGAATTAGGCAATTCACTGGAATTGGCTAAACAAACCGTGGGCCGATATCTTGACATCTTGGGAAAAGCGTTCATAATAAAAAAGATTGGCGGATATTCAAGCAATCTTCGCAAGGAGGTTACCAAGACAAACCGTTATTATTTTTTCGACAACGGAGTTCGCAATGCCATAATAAACAATTTCAACAGCATCGACCAACGAAACGACATCGGCATGTTGTGGGAAAACTTTATGGTTATGGAGCGTATCAAAAAGCAACAATATCAGAATATTTTCAGCAACAACTATTTTTGGCGAACCTACGACCAAAAGGAGGTGGACCTTGTCGAGGAAAGAGAAGGCAGGTTGTTTGG
>JAADIS010000091.1 GCA_013151215.1 Chlorobiota bacterium
TTCTTACAATATTGATGACATAAATAATGAAAATGAAATAATTGAAACCGATTTGCCCAACCATGGCCATTATGTCGAACTCGACAGGAATCCCGAGGCAGGATATTTTTACTATCCTGTTACCAGGCCCTATATCGATCCTTATAAAAACAAGATATACCTGCCAAACGGGGGGCATTCTAATATCAGCGTGGTGGATTTTGAGGCAAATGAGGCTCTCACACTCAAAAACGGTTCCAACTGGCTCTCAATTCCACGCCACTACCACGAAGGAGGCGGCAACCTACAAAGTTCAACTCCCACTTCAACTGTGTTTGACGAGGAAAATATTGAAAGTGGATATGATGTACTTAATCTTGATTATAATTATATCGACGAGGCTTCACGCATAAACTATCCGGTATTCGCAAATAGAGATTTAGATAAAAACTGGACATATACTGTCAATCTAGGCGATATGGACGAAACTGTAAGTACAAGGGGCTATATTCTTAATCTTAGTCCCGACGACGAGAATATATTATATATGCAGGGCATTGTTGAGGACCCCGCAACAAAGATCGACCTATATTGCGGAGAGGAAAACTGGGTTGGCTATTTCATCGATCAGGAGCAGGATGTCTTCGATGCGCTTGCCGACGAGCTGCCGAACCTGAATGTGATAAAACACCGTGATTATACCTGTGCCGTCTGGCATCCTTGGGCCGCGTGCCAAAACACAAAATCAGCCAGGGGCGAGGAACCGCATATATGGTTGTGCAACGGACGCCACAATGTAAAATATGGCGACATGCTGATGCTGACACCCCTGAACGACAACCTGATATCGGCAGGTGGGGGCATGCAGTGGAACTGGCAGGGAAACGCGGCCAACAGCAGTGCCAGACCCGAGGTTGAGTATTACGACCCGCAGGAACAGCCCACCTACACCACCTTGCTGATCGAACTAGACTCAACTGACAACCCTCAGGAAATAGGTGCATTTGTTAACGATGCCTGCGCTGGGGCATGCAGCGTACTGCCATCCGATACTGTTGTTGTTATGCAGGCATACCTTAACGGACAACCCGAAGACAGCATTACCTTTAGTGAGCATTATGCTTCGAGGGAGATTAATGAAGTGAAGATAAACAAGTACAGCGTCCTTAATTTGGACAATATGTTAATGGAAAAGCGCAGCTATCAAATTGGTGAAGGAGCCCCTGCCGTATATGTTTCCTTTAAACAGAAAACAGACAACAACAGTTTTGTAGATAAAGACAAAATAGGTTTTGACATTTATCCCAACCCCGCATCAGGACGGGTAAACTTCAGCCTTTTTAGCCAAAAGAAAGGATCATTATCGGTTTATGTTTATTCAATTGATGGGAAAATGATTGCAAACCCCATCAGGCAACAAATCGCGCCGGGCTTACTCGAATCTGCAATCAAACTGCTTGACAGTTCAGGCAATAAACTAAAACCGGGACTTTATTTGATAAGGGCGGACATAGGCGACGGAACAGAAATTAGAAAACTAAGCGTTAAGTAATTAATCGTGTATTTTAAAATGAATATTTAAAATTTTGATAAACTGTCATTATGGTTCGAATATGAACCATAATGACAGTTTTTTTATTGCACACATAATCCTTTGAGAATGAAGAATGGCATTTTATTCATATTAATACTATTGAACCACCTTTTTTCGGTGGCAACCACCCTTGAGGTAAAACAGGACGGTACAGGTGATTTTACCACTATTCAGGCTGCGGTAGATTCTGCACAAGCCTACGATACCGTACTTGTATGGCCGGGGACATATTATGAAAATATTATTATTGAGAACAAAGGGCTGTGGCTGGGAAGCCTCATGCTAACAACCGGCAATCCTGATTACAAATATTCAACAATTATTGATGGTGGGCAAAACAGTTCCTGCATAGTTGCACGTACTGAAAATACAAATACAAATGTTTTTATTAATGGTTTTAGCATTCAAAACGGTAGCGGTTACCAGCACCCTTTATTTCCGGAAAGTTTTAGGATGGGCGGTGGAATTTTTATAGGAGAAGACTTGAACTTTGGTATTGAAAATTGCATTATCCGTAACAATACTTGCAATCATGGGGGCGGTGGAATACGCATTTACAATGGGGCAAGTGGTTTTATTAATAACTGCATTATCTACAAAAACAGGGCAGATGAAAGTACAGGGGCAATATTTTTATCAAAGCGGACCATAGTATCTTTAAGTGGCAACTCTATATATCAAAACATTGGAATAACAGGAACAGGGGGGCTTTTTTTTGGCCTATCGCAATCTGTTTGCATATTCGATTCGGTGAACAGAAACTCCATTTATAATAATTATTCACCCAAGGGGTGCGACATCAGAACGGGGCCCGATGTTCCAAACACTACAATTTATCTCGACACAGCCACAGTGCCTGAGCCCGAAAGGTATTTTATTTATTGCTCCGACCTCAATGGTTTTTTTAACGATGACAGCATAAGCTATAATATCCAAAACGGTTGGTTAGGGCCTGTTGATGCCGACCTTTACGTAGATCCTGTAAACGGCGACGACGACAATAGCGGCTTAAGCCCCGAAAATGCCTTGCGCTCAATTGGCACTGCTTTTACAAGGATTGCCATCGACAGCCTTGAACCAAACACCATCCACCTTGCCAATGGCATTTATTCTGATACCATTAGTGGTGAAAAACCAACCATTGGACTACGGCAGTTTGTAAACCTTGAAGGGGAATCCATGAACGGAACCATACTCGATGGCGAATTAAAGTATATGCTCCTTAGAGCAAATAACTCATTATCTGATTTTAAAATATCAAAAATGACCCTCAGGCGTGGTTGGAAACCATACGATGGGATGCATTGGAGTTTTTTCAAAAACAGTCTGGCAGATATTTATAGGGCCGGCGATAACATCACTATCGACAGCATGGCCTTTGTCGAAAGTTGGCTTAACAATCAGGGGCGCACTCATGTTGGTTTGTGGTCAGGTAACAACTCTAGGATATCAAATAGCCGTTTTCAGGATAACCATGGGGGGTATATTTTTATCCCTTCAGGAGACACTATTGGAGATACAACCTATATTTCAAACTGTATATTCAAAAGCAGCCGTTTGAACAACGAACTTCCGTACCCGGATAATATCTGCCACGGTTTTGTTTTTGGTGGAAGTAGCGATGCCATTGACATACTTACAAACTGCCTGTTTACTGATAACCAAATTTGGTCGTTTGAATCTGTTTTTGGCGACCTCTTTAGCTCAACTGTACATAATAATTATATTGTAAACTGCACCTTTGCCAACAATTCATCAGTAGAAAACCAGGGAGAAATAATAATTATTGGAGGATCGCGCAATAATTTCTATAATTGTGTATTTTACGATGAAAGCGGTGTTGAACAAACATTTTTGTTAATAGATGCCGAAGGCATCGGAAAATCATATATCGGCATTTATAATTCATTGGTCCAGGGTGGAGAAGATGTCATTCATGTTGAAGATGACAGGCCCTACCACTACGACCCCACCAACATCGACGCCGACCCAAACTTTCTTGGTATGTGGGGCGACCCATATATGATAGCCGACGGCTCGCCCTGCATAGACGCGGGAACCCTGGCAAACCTGCCCGGCTTCATAAGCATCCCCGACAAGGACCTTGCCGGCAACCCCAGAATAGTGGGCGACAGCATAGACATGGGGGCCTACGAGTGGAACCCCACGATAGTCGGTTTCAGCGACATGGGGCCGGGGAGCAAGACCGGGGGGCAGCGATTGCTAAAGGCCTCGCCCAACCCTTTCCACAAATGGACATATGTGGAGGCAACTGCCCCCGCCGCCGCCCAGGCCCCGGCAGGGCAGCTTAGCATAGTGGTTTACGACGGCTACGGCAGGCTTGTGCGGAACATCCTGAGCAGCAACCTGCTGCAAGGCCAGGGAGCGCCCTGGCAGGGCGACGACAACACGGGCCGCCCCCTGCCACCTGGCGTTTATAATATCGTTATATTTGCCGGCGACAAGGAAATGGGGAGCCTGAAGGTGGTGAAAAATTAAGCGCGACGAAATGAGACCGGTTTTTAAGATATCTGCCGCACTGGCCTTTTCCGCCCTCGCAGGGGGGCTGGAGGCACAGGGCATGGGTTAAGTTTGCAACTGTTGCCACCTGCCGTGTTTTTGATTCACTCGATACAAAGTTGATAACGTATTATATCGAGAAAAATGACGAAAATTAAATTATCAAATAGCGTTTTGTAAATTAAAAAAATATTGCGTTCTTTGCACTCCCTTTTTAAACACTATTAAAATAAAGGAAAATGTCGAGAATTTGTCAGATAACAGGAAAAAAAGTGATTTCAGGAAACAATGTTTCCCACTCACATGCAAAGACTAAGAGAAAATTTCATCCCAACTTGCACACCAAGAGGTTTTATGTGCCGGAAGAGGATAAATGGATAAAACTTATGGTAAGCGCAGCCGGTATCCGCAATATCAACAAAAAAGGTATTGCTGCGGCTTTAAAGGAAGCAGCCGAAAAAGGATATTATAAGGCTTAGAACTTTCAAAAGAAGATAATTGACTGCCCTATTGCATTATGCGATACGGGCAGTTTTTTTTGTTTTTTGTTTCGACGGAACCTTTGTAATATAAAAAATGCCGGACCCGCTATTTTATATCATACTGATCATATATTTAAATTGGAAAAACCACTACTATCGGTATCATGAATATACACAATAGAACCAGGATTATATTTTTTTGAATGTGAGAAGAAAACAGTGCTGGGCTAAAAACAAAACTGTAACTTTGTAAAGGAATAAATGGAAAAATTTGAAACAAAAAAGGGATAGATACGAAATGCACAAGTATTGGGGGAAGAAACCCTCAAATGACTTGAAAGAGCTTATTGAAAAGTATTCAAGCCAAGGAGATACCGTTCTGGACCCATTTGCTGGCTATGGGGTATTTGGCTGTGAAGCTCTTATAATGAACAGAAATGTAATTCTCAACGACCTAAATCCTGTCGCAAATTTTCTAAATAATCAGCTTCTTCAAAAAGATATTGATTTGCAATTAATTAAAAAGCAATGGGGGGAAATAAAAACTGAATTTGAACCTTTTGTGGCGAAATGGTATGACTGGAATATAGACGGTAAAACTGTACAATTAACTTCAGTCCTTAGAGACAAAAATGACATTCCAATAAAAGCGAAATACAAACTAAACGGCAACAGAAGCTGTACTGAATTCGAAATTAAGAAAAGTAATGCCGATAAATACTTGAATTTTGAAAACTCACAATCCATTAAAGATTGGTTTCCAACTACAAGGCTTATTAGAAATTCAAGGATATCAGCCAAAGAAGGAATGACAGTTGCCGACCTCTTCACAAAAAGAACCCTTTCTTGCCACGCAAGACTTTTATCGCTTATAGAAACTTATTCAAGCGGAGCAGAAAAAGATTTATTAAAAGTTGCATTTACGGCAAATCTAGCCAATTGCTCTAAACTAGTACCTCCTATAAAAAGCAGAGGTGCTATGGCCCCGGGAGCTTGGATGACAGGATTTTATATAGGTGAAACATACTTGGAAAATAATGTATTATCCTATTTTGAAAATAGGTTTAATAAAATAATCAAGGGTAAAAACGATTACCTAAACCAATTTGGGAACAATGGAGAGTTAAACTTCAACAAAACCCAATACGATAATACTTATAGAAACCTGCAAAATGATGTTAAAGCTCTTGACATCAGGGATGAGTCAATAGATTATATTTTTACGGACCCTCCTTATGGAGACGCAGTTCCATATTTTGAGCAAAGTATAATATGGAATTCTTGGCTAAAATCAACTCCTGACTACAAGAACGAAATAGTAATTTCTGACAGCAAGGATAGAGAAAAAGGAATTGAGGCTTTTGAACAAGAAATAAATGCTGCTTTTTCTGAGATTAGAAGGGTTCTGAAAACAAATAAATGTTTTTCACTTACCTATCATTCTCTATCTGGAATAGAATGGAAAGCTATAACCAATGCTTGTATAAAAAACGGGTTTGACCTTCTTGAGTATAAATGGCTTGTTCAGAAATCATTTACCCCAAGACAAATTAACAGGCTGAAAAGCATTAAAGGTGATGTTTTGGTTACCCTAAAGAAATCTGTAATTGAAAAGGTAACACAAAAAACAGACATTGAGATAAAGGAACTTTTTTTAAGCCATATCGAAAAATGGATTGAATCCGGGCCGCTTGATACTAATGAAATATTCCTTAGAATCATGAGAATCGTATTTACCGAAAAAATATTAATAGGAAATGTTGATTTATTGAAGATATTAAATGAGGATTTTAAATTCTCCGATAATAATAAATGGAAATTAAATGACGAACTTGAACTTTGCTGGATTTGAAGTGAAACACAGAGGGCAGCCCCATGCTTTGACACTTCAAATACCAAGGGATCTACGAAAGTCCGGGAATTATACCTCTGATTAGGGTGGAAGATCAAATATAAGCACGGAAAGCAAATAAATTATTGACCATCAAGCATTAATTCGTATATTTGCGAACTTGTATTATAACATATACAGGAATATATGAACTCAGATAAGATATTGTTCAAACTTCACTCAGAAATGTGCAATTCTTTTGCGCATCCAATTAGGCTGGAAACCGTTCACCACTTAAAAAACAAAGGCAACGAACTTTCTTTTGGGGATATTGCGGATTTGATAGGCGTCGGGAAGTCAACTCTTGCAAGACATTTGTCGATAATGGTAACTAATGGAATCTTAATTCAAAGGAAGGAGGGCATAAATGTATTTTACAGAATTTCATCCGATAAAATCACAACGGCTTGCGGACTAATCCGGGAGGTTTTAATTGAACGTTTAAAAAGCAATATAGATATAGTAAATAATTTAAAGGACTAGCTTATGTGGACAGAACACTCTTGGATGGGCGGAATGTGGATATTTCCGTTCATATTGTTAATTATAGCGTTGTTTGTGGTTCTTGCGGTTTTCGGAAGAGGTGGTTTCACCCCTCCATGGAGCCACGACAAGCGAAACCATCACGATAAGGAGCAAAATGGAACGGCTATCGAGATACTGAAAAAACGATATGCTTCCGGAGAAATCAGCAAGGATGAATTCGACAAGATAAAAAGGGATATTTCATGAAATCGGCGGTAATCGGCCATAGCTGTAATGTAAACGACAAAGTAAAAAGCCGTCGCTCAGCGGAAACAGTTAACGAACTTGATCTTAAAGAACATTGGGACAAGGTATATTCAAACAATCCCGAAAATAAATTAGGCTGGTACGAAACAGACCTGAGCCCGATGTTGAAATTGATCATGAAAGCAGCCATAAACAAATCTGCCCGTATTTTAATTGTTGGCGCGGGAAGCACGACTCTTGTCGATGAACTTCTTGATGAGGGATATTCAAATATAATTGCCAGCGATATAAGCGAAGTAGCCTTAAAAAAATTAGCGGGCAGGACAGTGAGCAATAAAGTTGAATTCATTGCTGATGACTTAACGAAACCAACGAGGCTTGGTAACATCGGGCCCGTCGATTTATGGATCGACAGGGCCGTTCTTCATTTCTTCACGAAAGAAAGCGGGCAAAACACATACTTCGACCTACTCAAAAGCAAGATACGAAGCAAGGCATATGTTATTTTGGCCGAGTTTGACTTGAACGGGGCAAAGCTCTGCTCAGGGCTCCCCGTCCAGGGATACAGCGAAGAAATGTTAACTGAGAAACTAGGGACGGCTTTTGAGCTGATTGATTCCTTTGATCATACCTACATCATGCCTTCGGGGGCGGAAAGGCCTTATATTTATACTTTATTTAGAAAAAAGCACCATGGGGGGAAATAAAAAACTCAGTCTAGTAGAAGTAATATCAATGGCAGTTGGCACAATGATAGGAGCCAGCATCTTTTCGATTTTCGGGCTGGGGGCAAAGATTGCCGGCAACGATTTGCCAGAAGCATTTATCCTATCAGGAATATATGCATTGGTAGTGGCTTACTCTTATGCGATACTGGGCGGGAAAATAATATCGAACGCAGGCCCTATTGCCTTTATCTTAAAAGGATTGGGCGACAATATCACAACCGGGGCATTAAGTATCCTCATGTGGTTGACTTATGTAATATCAATTGCGCTTTTTGTCAAAGGCTTTGCCGGTTACCTTCTCCCTTTTATACATATAGAGCCTACTGCGTTTACTATTGGGATTGTTGAAGTAATAGTTATTTCTTTTTTTACGGCCTTAAACTTTTTTGGCAGCAAGGCTGTCGGGAAAGCCGAGTTTTATATCGTTTTAATAAAGCTATCCATACTTTTGGTTTTCATCTTAGGGGGCTTTATGACCATTGATTGGGGAATGGCCAGGCCGGGCTTCGATTCATCGCAAACAAACAGCCTGCTAAACGCATCTATTATCTTTTTTCTTTCGTATATGGGATTCGGGCTTATTACAAATGCATCCGAGAACATCAAAAACCCAGCAAAAAATGTTCCAAGGGCAATAATCATCAGCATATTGTTCGTGATGCTTTTTTATGTGTTGATCTCCCTTGTTACTATCGGCAATCTTCCATTAGCGGATATTATAAAAGCACAGGAAAATGCATTAGCTATTGCGGCAAAGCCGTTTTTGGGCAATTTCGGCTTTGTCCTAATCACTATCGGAGCCCTGTTCTCTATTTCATCTGCGTTGAACGCTACCATTTTTGGTGGTGCGAACATTGCCTATTCCTTGGCAAAAGATGGCGAATTGCCAGAGTTTTTTGAAAGGAAAGTTTGGGCCAGATCCACTGAAGGCTTGTATATTACTGCGAGCTTAGGTCTTTTATTTGCCTTGTTTTTTGATTTAGGGGCAATCGCCTCGATCACTAGCACCGTATTTACCGTTATTTACATATTTGTATTAATTTCACATCTTAAGCTCCGAAAGGAATATGGTGGTAATAAGATACTCCTTTTAGTAAACTTAATTATCCTTTCGGTTGTTTTTGTTGCGCTCATGAAATATCAATGGGACTCGCAAAGGAGTGCTTTTTATGGCAGTATCTTCACTTTTGCCGTAGCCTTAATTGTTGAATACTTTTACAGAAAATACGGGAAACGCGAAATGAGGGACAACAAGATAGGCACGTAGCACATCATCTACTTCATTGCGGCGGCTCGCAGTATTATTTTACATCTTCACCTTGCGGCTTCGTATATGATGCACTACGGACTTTTTCAGCAGACCCTAAGCAGATGAGCCGGAATCCGAATAAAAGCCCTAAAAAATCTTCTTTCCGAACATATACGGGTTTTTATCCGCGGGCATGTTCAGAGAAGTTCCTTTAGGATCATTTCCGATGCCCCCGCATTTTCCCTGATGTAATTTCCGGCTGCCAAGGCATTTTTCTTGTAGAATGCCTTATCGGAAATAAGCTTGTCCATTATAGCCAAAAAATCCTCCTCGCCCGCAATGGGGAAGCCGCCGCGGTTTTCCGCCAGCTCAACCGCCTCGCGGAAGTGCCTGTGTTTAGGCCCGTAAACAACAGGGATCCCATAAACAGCGGCTTCCAGCAGATTATGGATGGCCAGGCCGAAACCACCGCCTACATAAGCAATATCCGCAAAGCGATAGAGCTTGTTCAATAAGCCTATACTGTTAATTATCAGCACTTTGGAGTTTTTATATTCATCATCGCCAATTCCTTTATCCGAATATAAGACAGTTTGATAATCCTCGAATTTCTTCAAGATGTCGTCAATATGCTTTTTGCTGATGTCATGAGGGGCTATTATTAGCTTTATGTCTGGCTTTGCCTTGTCCAGGAAGTTTAAGATGATGTCCTCGTCCGGAGGCCAGGAACTTCCTGCACACAAAACCTTCTTATTGTCCATGAATTTCTCTATTAGCGGAAGATCGACCGTTTCGCTCAATATCTCGCGCACCCTGTCGAAACGCGTATCGCCGGCGACGAGGGCCTTGTGGATGCCGACAGTGTTCAACAGAGCCTTTGATTTTTCATCCTGTAAAAAGAAATAATTAAATTTCGCAAGTTGTTTCCTTTGCCACCAAGCCCACCTCTTGAAGAAATAATGCTCTTCCCTAAACACTCCCGAGACCAGATAAAGCGGTATGTCCCTCTTTTTTAATTCGGAGATATAATTGAACCAGAATTCATATTTGACGAATATTGCCATTTGAGGTCTTACGAGTTCGATGAATTTTCTTGCGTTTTTCGGGGAATCGTAGGGAAGGTAAAAAATATAATCGGCAAAAGGATAGTCTTTTCGTATCTCATAACCTGAGGGCGAGAAAAAGGTCAAGAATATTTTAGTGCCGGGTTCTTGTTTCTTCATTCTTTCAATCAAGGGGCGGCCTTGTTCGAATTCGCCCAGACTGGCACAATGAAACCAGATTGTCTTTCCCCCCGGTTCAAGCCGGGATTTTATTTCGGCAAAAATATTCCGCCTTCCCTTAACCCAAAGGGCGGCTTTGTCATCAAAAAACGATGCTAGTCCTATGGATAACCGATAAGCAACAATGAAGATATTATAAAAAAGCCTCATCAATAATAATAATATTTTTTTGGCGCGCGGCTATATATCGGTATCATCCAAGCCACTTTAAGCCCGAAATACAAGTCGAGCTTACTGTCGGTGTCTTTTTTCTGCAAATCGAAAACATAATCGCGCCTGCTTTTAGTAAAGCCCTCAAAAAACTCCAGGCCTCCATAAAAGTTGAGAACTTTTGAATCGCTCATAAAAAAGTAACCAATAAATTGGTTCAAATTCAACCCAGCTGTAAGCCTGTCGTAGCCCCTGGCATAATCCCCTGAAATTTGCGGTGCTGTATGATGCTGGTTATCAATAACAAACCTATGCTCCAGATAGCCTATGCCTCCCATGAGCATTAAACCCGAATTAGGATTTGCGCTTAAAACGTTCAATATCTTGCCCGCCCTGAAGTTAAGGGTATAACCTCTTTCGTAAAGGGAAAAAAGAGCCAGTGTCCCGTTTCCGTCGATTACATATCCCTGGCTGTTCAAAACCATGCTCATAATCTGGTCGGCATTTTTTATGGTATTTCCAAAAATAAAGTTTACGTCAAGCGAGAGAAGCAGGTTTTTCTTGCTCTTATAAAAAAATCCCCCACCAATTGTTGAATTGTTACCGAATGTTTCAGCAACATCGCCACCGGGCAACTGAAACGAATATGCAAAATTGGGAATAAAGGCGCTCACGGCTGAATCAGAGGCATTTATCTGTGCATCAACGCTTAAGACTAAACAGGATATTATTAAAACCAAGATTGATATACGCTTCATGATTTCAGAGATTTTACTGCAAACCTACATTTTTTTATCGAATAGGATAACATGGGATTTCATGGAATATTGTGAATGCACTTGTTTCGCTTCATGATGAATAATATGATGGACATATGTTAATGACATAAGTGGTTATATGAGATTTGAAATTGCGGAGTTTATTAGCAACAAAAAGAGAAAGACTAGCGGAAATCCTGAATATTTCGTACATTTGTAATTTATGGGCATTAAAAAAAATATAACAAAGAAAAAAGGGTAGAATTTTTATTGGAGATTAGAGTTTAAGAATTTAATAACAGAACAATATAAATTAACGATCGTAAACAACCCGGATATTGTTCAAGGGCTTTTAAGCATTACTATTGAACAAGACCATGTTTTTATGGATTTGTTAGAAAGCGCACCATTTAATATCGGACATAACAAACTTTATGAAGGTGTTGCTGGTAATTTAGTTGCTTACGCATGTAAAGTGTCGTTTCAGAAAGGATTTGACGGATTTGTTGCCTTTACTGCCAAAACACAACTTATTAAACATTATGAAAAGACCTTAGGAGCATTTCATTTTAAAAATCAGAGAATGATTATTGACACAATAGCAGCAAAAGTACTAGTAGAAAAATATTTTAAAACTATATAAAATGGCACATATAAAGGAACCAAAAGGAATTGACTTCTTAATTAAGAGTCCTCCATTAACTGATAAAAAAAGAAAAGAGATTAGCGAACTCATTCACAAGATGAAAAACAATATTAAAACTACAAGAACAAGAAAGAGAAATACACTTACAGAACTAGTAGAATAATAAAGTCGACATCTGAAAGGCACTCATATCATATATTTCAATTTCCATTAATTTATGATTGATGTGCATTAGTTCATAATCTACCCATTTTGTATTATAAACAAAATATCTTGTAAAAATTATTATTTGAACATGGGAAAAATCAGATGCCCCTGGCCAAACGGCAAAGCCGAAGACATTCATTATCACGACAATGAATGGGGAGTTCCATTGCACAACGACAGGAAATTGTTCGAGTTTATTGTTTTGGACGGTTTTCAAGCCGGGCTAAGTTGGTCGACGATACTCAAAAAAAGGGAAAACTTCCGAAAGGCTTTTGATAATTTTGATGCACATGCGATTTCGAAGTACGATGAGGGGAAAGTCGAATCACTGCTTCAGGATGCCGGAATCATCAGGAATAAACTAAAAATAAAAGCAACGATCTCGAATGCTAAATGCTTTTTGGAAATCCAAAGGGAATTTGGCAGCTTCGACAAATATATCTGGCAATTTACGGATGGTCGTACCATTAAAAACAAATGGACAAACAGCAGTCAAATACCTGTTAGCACTCCCGAGTCGGATGCTATGAGCAAGGACCTTAAAAAGAGGGGTTTTAAATTTGTTGGAACAACAATTTGCTATGCCTTTATGCAAGCGGCTGGCATGGTTAACGATCATTTTCATTTGACGGATTGTTTCAGGCATGAGGAAGTAAAGCAATAGTTTTAAAAGTTTATGCAAAAAAACCTCTTCCTAACAAGAATGACGATATTAGGGGGAACTTGATAATATAAAAAAGGAATATCGAATGCTGTAAGTACCGACACTTTGGCATCAATTAACTAATATCGTGGTTTTATGGGACAAAAAAAACTTCCAAAATCTCAAATCGTTAGTCGGTGTTCGGTATTAAAAAGCAGGAATGCCGAGTGCCTTAGAACACATGCTAACTTGATACCTTAGACGTCAATGCGCCTTTCGACTTGAGAATATAAACTGCCTGTTCCTGGGTCGGTGTTTCCATGGTGGTGTTTTTTTTAGCGGACTCGTCCGCCCTAGCCCGCACATCGCATTCTTTTGTGATAAATTATACTTTTACGTGCCCGCCGCCGTCTTGCTTTTGGCAAGACTATGGCGGGCGAAGGCGGAGAGGGCGGGATTCGAACCCGCGGTACACTTTTGGCGTACACACGCTTTCCAAGCGTGCTCCTTAAGCCACTCGGACACCTCTCCAAAATAATTACGAACTCCGGCTGTTTGTTTTTAAAATCAGGATGGCAAAAGTAAAAAATTATTTTATCAATCCTCAAAAGAAGCTAATTAATTCTTTATTACCATTTAGGAAATAAACCACACACACAGAAAGTCGATTGCTAAAAAGCATACCCCATTCAATTTAAGCGGAAAATTTATTGCGAACATGAACTTTCATAAAATCAATAAAAACACTAAAGTAATTTTGTTACCTTTACACTCAATAAAACAATCAGGAATTTGAAAACAATACTTCAGGATTATACTGTGCTTATTATTAAGGTCATGGCAATACTTTACGGTATCTTCTTTAAATTTGGGGTATTTTGGGTTTATCTAACATTGATCAAAACGGCATGCAAACAAAAATCATTTCAAACACTTCATCCTCCAACCCCCCTAAATTTAAATTATATTATCCCTCCAACCATTATTATCAATCAAATGTTTATTTTAATATAACTAAGATGAAAACAACAAAGAAAACGACAAATAAAAAATCAACAAAACTCCTCACTCTGCTTATTATTCTTTTTTATAGCCTTAACTTATTGGCGCAGACCTCACAAATCGATATTCCGGGAGACATGGACGGAGCATCCGGCCTTGCTGGCGACATTATCGCTGCCGATGGAAAATTATTTGTTTATACTACTAAAAGTGTACTGGTTTATAATTTAGCCGGCAATATAATTACATCCATTTCTTTTCTAGACGATAAGAAGTACAGCAAATTCGCCCCACATTATTTTTGGTCTGAAAAATATCTTGCTGACAATCAGATGATGACCTACAATTCAAATAACCATTTGCTATATGTACTAACCCCAGAACTAAATATAGAAATAATTAATACGGCCATGGCTATACCTACTGCCCAAAATTATAGTTGGCAACTAGATGAAAACGTACCGGTACAAACACCAATGCACGGTTTTGCAGTATTGAAATTTGATAACATAAGAAGGCGGCTTTTCCTCATATACAATTCACGTAGAGCTGATCAGAACGAATATAGTTTTCACAGCAGAAGTGTTTACTTTAGTATTTCGTCAGTCTCTGAAAATGGTTTAATACGAAACGTTGATTTTAGCAAAGTATTTGAGATGAATAATGGCTCCGATTATAACAAAACAATATTTGATGTTGAGTTCAACGACATAAGCGATGTGAACAATGAACACTATAACGAGTTTTATTTAGCACGAAGGTATATTATTGAAACTTGTGAACTTCTAACTGACGAGAACGGCACTTACCTAAACGTAATAAGGGAATATCCTGATGGAATTGTTTATGACGAGAACGGAAAACCAAACCCAATCTGTCCAAACCCAGGGAAATTCACAAAATTACTTTATATACACGACGGCAATATTCATAAAGTGGTTGCCATACCATACAAAATGCCTGTTTTGGGACATGAGCCACCAGATGAATGCAATGTTGAATTTCCTGTTATCGATATTGACGACCCTGCTAATAACCAATCAATTGTTTCTCCACACAAAAGGGTAATCGACATAGTATATATGGGAGGGAATAACGACCTGATATTGTGTTTTGGTGATAAGGATGAATTCTTTAATCCGGCATACAACAATGATAACGTGGACAGAACAGAAAACGACATGGCCATTTTCAATTATGACATTTCAACAGGGAGATTTGTTGATAATCTCGATAATGATGATAATTGGATAAACTCAAACCCGGCTTTAAAAGGGCCTGATGATTTTGTAAAACTAAACATACCGCTGCGTATCGTAAAAAATGCCGCTGATCCAACGAACAGTTTCTTCCTGTGCAAAGCAAACGAAATAGTAAGATTTGATTTTTCTGGAGGGACTTATATCCCAGATGAGTCATCAAGATATCATGGTGAAGGCTGCCATTTCTATAGGGGCACACAAGTTGGCAATCAAACATGCATATTAAATACCGGCAAAAGTGCTTATGAAATATTCACCGGCAATGCCCATACGACAAGCGTCCAAACAGGTTTCCAGGCCTTGAGGCTCTGCCCCGATCCCATAAACCGGAAACTCTATGTTTATAACGACCTTAACATCCATTC
>JAADIS010000029.1 GCA_013151215.1 Chlorobiota bacterium
TGTCAGCATCCGGACAAATGGTCCAGCAGGACCATTTCGTCCGGGCCGGCAATGCCCTCCTCGTATTTTTGCATAAAGCTTATCAGGCGTTTTCTCGACAGGTTTTTTAGTTTCTTCTCCAGCGCCAGCGACCCGGACCTGCTCTCCTTGCTGCAATACCATAGCAAAGTCCACGGCCTGCCCTTTGAGGTATAGTCCTCCTTGCCCTGGTTGTGCCTGTCAAGCCTGGAATGGACGTCCCTTGTCTGCCCTTTGTAGAAAGCAGAGGTCTTTCTCGAATACAATATGTAAACGTAATAAATCATTAGATTAAAAAAACCCTGACGATTTCCTGCCAGGGTTTGTACCCGAGGCCGGGGTCGAACCGGCACGAGTGTTACCTCACTGGTTTTTGAGACCAGCGCGTCTACCAATTCCGCCACTCGGGCATGGCCTTTTGAAAAGGTTTGCAAATTTACACTTTTTAATAATTAAAAAACAAACTGCTTTAAAATTTATTTTCCCATGTTGACCAAACCAAATATTATAGTACTTTTGCAGCGATTTTTGGGCTAATCATTTAACAAATAATAAAATGGCTGAGGACAATGTCAGTATTTTCTCCGGAAGGGAAAGCAGGTATCTTGCTGAAAAAATTGCCGAAAGCAACGGGAGGCCTCTCGGAAAGTCGATAGTTACAGAGTTCTCAGATGGGGAATTCCAGCCATCTTATGAGGAAAACATCCGAGGAAAAGACGTCTTTATTATTCAATCCACCTTCCCCTCAGCAGATAATTTGTTGGAGTTGTTGATGATGATCGACGCTGCCAAAAGAGCCTCCGCAAAAAAAATCATTGCCGTTATCCCCTACTTTGGTTATGCCCGCCAGGACAGAAAAGACAAACCCAGGGTTGCGATAGGCTCGAAACTCGTTGCCAACCTTTTAACATCTGCCGGCGTGCATCGAATTATCACACTTGATCTGCATGCCGACCAGATACAAGGTTTTTTCGACGTCCCTGTCGATAATTTATATGCTTCGAGCATTTTCTACCCCTATTTAAAACAATTAGGCCTTGAAAATCTCGTAATGGCATCGCCTGATACAGGTGGAACGCGGAGGGCTGCGTCTTATGCGAAGGCTCTCGGGATAGGCTTTGTGATTTGTTATAAACAGAGGGCAAAACCCAATGTAATCGAAAGAATGGAGTTAATAGGCGATGTTGAAGGCAAGGATGTGGTTTTAGTTGACGACATTATTGACACTGCCGGCACAATTACCAAGGCTGCCGACCTTATTAAAAGTCATGGCGCAAAAACCGTAAGGGCTTTTTGTACACATCCGCTTTTCTCAGGAAATGCTTACGAAAGGATAAACAGCTCGGTTTTCGACGAGGTTGTTGTTACTGACACTATACCCTTAAAACAACATTCCGATAAAATAAGAGTATTATCAACTGCCGACCTCATGTCGGAAGTTATCAATAGAGTACAGAACTTTGAATCGATAAGTTCTTTATTTAAATACAAATAATTATAAATAAATATTTTTAAGATGAAAAAAGTATCATTGAGCGGTTCTCCCAGAGAGAACGTAGGGAAAAAAGATGCTAAAAAACAAAGGCGGGAAGGTAAAATCCCTTGTGTTATCTATGGTGGAAAAGAGCAAGTCCATTTTTCAGTGGAAGAACTGAATTTCGACAGCCTAATTTTCACCCCCGAAGTTTACGAAATCAACCTTGAAGTTGACGGCAAACAATATAGTGCTGTTTTGCAGGATGTTCAATATCACCCTGTTACCGACAAGGTTTTGCATGCCGACTTTCTTGAAGTTGTTGAAGGCAAGCCTATTATTGTCGGCATTCCGGTACGCTTGGTTGGAGATTCCCCGGGCGTTATACGCGGAGGAAAACTTATACATAAGATGCACAGACTTCGCATTAAAGGATTGATCAACCAAATTCCTGAATTCGTGGAAGTTGATATTTCCGGCATGGATATCGGCGGATCCGTAAAGGTCAGGGAAATCGAATTGGAAAACATGTCGTTTCTTGATCCTCTAAACAGCGTTATCGTCAGGGTTAAAGCTGCCAGGAATGTTGAGGAGGAAGTTGAAGAAGAGGAAGAAGAGGAAACTGGAGAAGCAGAAGAAGCAGCCCCGGCTCCTGATGCTGAATAACAAAAAATACGTTCTTAAAATAACGGGATAAGTCCAAAAAACTTATCCCGTTATTTTTTCAATCAAATTAAAAAATTGAAATATTTAATAGTTGGTTTAGGGAATATTGGCGCCGAGTATAAAAACACTCGCCACAATATCGGCTTCGACATTGCCGACCAATTGGTCCATGAACTTAAGGGCGAATTCAAAGTCGATAAGCTGGCCTCGGTGGCCAAAGTGAAATACAAAGGCCGCAATTTGGTTGTCATTAAACCAACTACCTATATGAACCTAAGCGGGAAAGCAGTTAAGTACTGGTTGGAAAAAGAAAAAATACCTGTTCGGAAATTATTGGTTTTAGTTGATGATATTGCTCTGGAAACAGGAGTGTTGAGGCTCAAGACCAAAGGTGGCGACGCCGGCCACAACGGGCTCACCGACATAATAATCAAACTGAACACAACTTCTTTTCCAAGGTTGAGGTTTGGTATAGGCAACGATTTCCCCCGCGGATACCAATCGGATTATGTCCTAGGGAAATGGAGCAATAAAGATATTGATTTGCTTCTTCCCAGGGTTGATAATGCCGTGGAAATGATAAAAAGTTTTGTAAGCATCGGTCCCGGTCTTACAATGACTAATTTCAACAACAAATAATTTAAGCCTTAAGTCTTGCGGCTATAATACCTGAAACTTCTTCTATCTTAACTCTTTCCTGCTTCATGCTGTCGCGTTCGCGGATAGTTACCGTATTATCTTCAAGTGTTTGATGGTCAACCGTAACACAATAGGGAGTTCCCAATGCGTCATGGCGGCGGTAGCGTTTCCCAATCGAATCTTTTTCCTCGTAAAAACACATATAGTCCGACTTCAGTCCATCGAGGATCTCATGTGCTTTCTCGGGAAGACCTGCCTTCTTCAGCAGCGGGAAAACGGCCACCTTATAAGGTGACAAAATGGGCGGCAGTTTCAACACTACCCTGTTGCTGCCATCTTCAAGCATTTCTTCGGTATAAGCAAAAGTTAAAACTGCCAGGAACATCCTGTCAAGTCCAATTGAAGTCTCAACAACATAAGGAACATAACTTTTGTTCAATTCAGGGTCGTGATAACGAAGTTTTTTACCCGAAAACTCTTCATGGGCGCTTAAATCGAAGTCTGTGCGCGAATGGATTCCTTCAAGTTCCTTAAACCCCATAGGGAATTCGAACTCGATATCGGCAGCGGCATTAGCATAGTGGGCTAGTTTGTCGTGATCGTGGAAGCGATATTTTTCGGCAGGGATACCAAGCGATTTATGCCAGTTCATACGTTCTTCCTTCCAGTATTCATACCATTTCATTTCTTCGCCCGGACGAACAAAAAACTGCATTTCCATTTGTTCGAACTCCCGCATACGGAAAATAAACTGACGCGCAACTATCTCATTTCTAAATGCTTTACCTGTTTGTGCAATACCGAAAGGTATTTTCATCCTTCCCGTTTTCTGTACGTTCAAATAGTTCACGAAAATTCCCTGGGCGGTTTCTGGGCGGAGGAAGATTTCGCTTGCACCTTCGGCAGTGGATCCCATTTGAGTTGAAAACATAAGGTTGAACTGCCTTACCTCAGTCCAGTTCCTGGAACCTGAAACAGGGCATGCTATTCCCAGGTCTTCAATGAGCAGTTTTATCGCTTCCATGTCATTTTCATCCATCGCAGGATAAAGGCGTTTTTTTATTCCCTCTATCTTTTCGAGATTTGCCAGAACACGTGGATTGGTCTCACGGAATTGTTGTTCGTCGAAACTGTCGCCGAAACGTTTTGACGCTTTTGTAATTTCCTTGGCGATTTTTGCTTCGATCTTGGCAATATGATCCTCAACCAATACATCGGCACGATAACGTTTTTTGGAATCCTTATTGTCGATCATAGGGTCGTTGAATGCATCTACGTGCCCCGATGCCTTCCAGACCGTTGGATGCATGAAGATCGCACTGTCGATACCAACAATATTATCGTGCATCTGCACCATTGCCTTCCACCAATAATCACGGATGTTTTTCTTTAACTCGGCTCCGTTTTGAGCATAATCGTAAACGGCGCTCAATCCGTCATAAATTTCACTGCTCTGAAAAACAAAACCATATTCTTTTGCGTGAGAAATAATATTCTTTAATAAATCTTCCTGTTGTGCCATTTAATTAAATTTTGTCGGAATAAGGGGATGGTGATATGGGCATAAAGCTGATATGAAATAAAGGGCATTGGAATTAATTCCCTTTCCATCAATCTTAATTCCCCTTTACCTTATCCCTTTTTTATCTTAATTTGTAAAAAAGTCGATTACATTGCCAAATGTTGAACTGGCACGTTTATACAATTCTGTATATCCGCACTGGGTGCAGGATATCATAGTGAACTTTTTATTTTGTACGTCAAAAATCTTGGCAAAAGCACCTCCTGTCGCCCTCATTTGGTCAACTTCGTACTGACGGTTTCCGCATTTTGGGCATACATATTCTTTTTTTTCCATGATTATAAAAATTAATTATCATTTCGACCAATGGGAGAAATCTCTAAGGCAGAACCTAATTCAAAAGGAGATTTCTCACTCGATAGTTATAGGATCGTTCCACAATTGAAATGACAGACGATTATCTATTATGCACCTAAAGTGGCAACCATTACTGCTTTAATAGTGTGCAAACGGTTTTCTGCTTCGTCGAATACAACTGAGTTTTCCGATTCGAACACTTCATCGGTAACTTCCATGGCTTCTACTCCGAATTTCTGATAAATATCTTCACCTACAATAGTTTCTCGATTATGGAAAGCCGGCAAACAATGCATGAATTTTGTTTTGGGATTTCCTGTTTTTGCCATTAGCGATACATTTATCTGGTATGGCATCATCATCTCTATGCGTTCTTTCCATACTTCGTCGGGTTCACCCATCGACACCCATACGTCGGTATAAACAAAATCAACGTCTTTTACACCTTCGTCAACGCTTTCGGTAAGCATTATCGATCCGCCGTTTTGTTTAGCAATTTCTTTACATTGTTCAACCAAACCCTCTTCAGGCCACATTTGCTTTGGCGCAACGGCACGGAAGTCCATTCCCATCTTGGCAGCACCAACCATCAGTGAATTGCCCATATTGTTTCTGGCATCGCCCAAATAAGCAAAGGAAACCTGGCTTAAGGGTTTGTCGCTATGCTCCATCATTGTAAGGAAATCGGCCAAAATCTGTGTGGGGTGATATTCATTGGTGAGCCCGTTCCATACAGGAACTCCGGCATATTTCCCAAGGTCTTCGACTATTGCCTGTCCGAAACCCCTATACTCGATTCCGTCGTACATTCTGCCAAGTACGCGGGCAGTATCCTTCATCGACTCTTTTTTCCCTATTTGCGAACCGGAAGGCCCCAGATAAGTAACATTTGCCCCTTGGTCGTAAGCAGCGGTCTCGAAGGCACAACGTGTGCGTGTTGAGGCCTTTTCAAATATCAATGCTATGTTTTTACCTTTGAGGCTTTGTTGCTCGGTACCGGTATATTTTGCCTTTTTAAGGTCGGCAGAAAGATCCAGTAAAAATTTTATTTCTTTTGGAGTGAAATCCAACAGTTTCAGGAAATTCCTGTTTCTAAGGTTGAATGCCATATCTTTATTTTTTAATCGTTAAACAATACTGTATTATACAAATAATTGCGGGGCAAAAGTATAAAAATAAAGCAAGCATTATTTCTTTGTTTTCATATTTATTTTAGAAGATAATTTTTTAAAAACCAGGCTGGTTCCAAAGTTCAAACTCATATATTTGTCAAAAAAAATCAATTTGCGATTATTAAAAAAAACTACCTTTGCAATAGTGGACGATACTAAAAAAAATAAAAAATCGGCATTAAGAGTGCAAGCCGGCATCGAGAAACCTTCTTCGGTCAATCCTGTACTAAAGTCTGGTTTAGGGAAATTCAAAAAGCCCAAACTAAATATCGAACTGCTTGTAAAAAATATTTTTAAGGGAGACCGCTCATCGCTTTCACGCGGAATAACCATAGTAGAAAGTTCTTTGCCCACTGACAAAATTCTTGCTAAACAAATTATCCATGAGTGTTTGCCTTATTCAGGGAATTCTATAAGAATAGGTATTACAGGAGTGCCAGGAGTCGGTAAGAGTACTTTTATAGAGACGTTCGGAAATTTTCTTATCGAAAAAGGTAAAAAGGTGGCAGTTTTGGCCATCGACCCGTCCAGCAAGCGCACAAAAGGCAGCATACTGGGCGACAAAACCCGGATGGAAAGCCTCAGTAACAATCCGAATGCCTTTATCCGCCCCTCTGCAAGTGCGGGAACACTTGGTGGGATTGCCCGTAAAACGCGCGAAACCATTACACTTTGCGAGGCTTCGGGTTTCGACATCATTCTGGTTGAAACCGTTGGTGTAGGACAATCTGAAACTGCCGTTGCTCAAATAGTTGACTTTTTCCTCCTTCTCATGCTTGCCGGTAGCGGCGATGAGCTGCAGGGAATAAAAAGGGGAATAATGGAAATGGCCGATATGATATTGATTAACAAAGCCGATGGAGACAATATGACTAAGGCGGATCTTGCAAGGAGGGAGTTCGAAAACGCACTTCTCCTTTTCCCCGCCCTCGAAAACAATTGGGTTCCAATAGTAAAAACTGCATCGGCATTGTATTCAAAAGGTATTGAAGATGTTTGGGACACGATAAGTAAATATCTTAAGCTTACAACTGAAAACGGTCATTTTCAACTTAAAAGATCAAAGCAGTCGGGAGAGATACTTCAAGAGAGCATTGAATCGGCTTTGATGGATAATTTTTATAATGATCCGGACCTCAAAGAAAAAATAAAATCGATAAAAAAGGAAATTGACAAAGGAAACCTGAGCCCTTATGATGCGGCCGATGAATTATTGGATGTTTATCTGAAGAGAAAAAATAATTAAGCATGTTTTTTGCGTTCTTTCGGATTTAAAATCCTTTAAAAAGAAACAGCTGCCGTAAAGGCCGTTTTACCGCTGGTGATATTAAAGCCCATAAAACTCGTTCCGTCCATTCGGTTTACCCTGATAGAGATTTCCTCATCATTTTTGCATTCGTTTATATAATTCATTTGCAAATACTTGGGTATTTTATCCCCAAAACTGAAACGAATAGCATCCTGCAACCATTTAAAATAATTATGGGCAATAACATGACCATTCATGTCTAGATCGGAATAAAATGTTTTTATTTTAAAAAGTTCATCAAACTCACCTTTAAAACTGAATTTAGTCGGTATTTTCCTCAAAGCAATTTTTTCCGGATTCAGATACTCCGACCCTTGATATTTATCCAGGCGCTGTGGTTTACGGCTGTCCATGTCGATAATCAACCAATCGGACGAAGCCAGGCATAAGATTTTACCGCTTTCTTCGTCGTACATCTCAAAGCCTCTGGATGCGGAAATTCCTGAAATTCTTCCCGGCCAGGTAATGATTTTTATTTTGCTGTTTAGTGCAGGGAGTTTCTCTATTTTGAGATTCAACCTGAAAAGCACCCACGATTGACGCTCGTTGCTTATAGTTGAAAAGCCGAAATCCAAATGCTCGGCGTGGTTGATGGCTGCCCTTACAAGGAAAAGGCTGAGTGCATGAAGACTCAGCTTACCGTTCGCAGATGTATTTTCCCAGTTTACAGGTATTTTTTCTGTCCAGATTTTTTGCATGATCATCTTATAAGAAAAGCCGTCTCGCCTAAGGCAAGACGGCTTGCAAAAATACAAATCCTTTTAGAAAATCTGACTGCAAAAGTCGTCAGGCAGTTCAATGTTCCACTCTACGATCATATCTTGTTCAACAACATAATTCATTTCGTACCATTGACCGTTAAAATATGTTCCAATAACGTATTCCTTGCCAATTTCGACATCGCAAATCTGGGCAATGCCATTGGTCATGAACTCCCATCTCCAGCAATACTCATCAACAGGTCGGAACCAACCTCCGTAAGTGGGGCGTATCTCGACATCCGGGTTAGAGGCACAACGTCCCATGACATCAATCGTTACAGTTGTGGTGTTGGCACCAAGCGTAATCAGGTTAAGCTCTACGATGTCCGGGGCACAAAGATTTTCAATATAAGTAAAGTCTTCATCAACAATGGTGTTAAAGCATCCCGAATTAATCCATTCTATATAAACCGGCATGTTGGCAGGTGCATAATAAGTTTGTATAGGATCGTTTTCACAACCATAAAGGTCGATATAAGAAAAGAAGGTGTTGTCGGCCTGTTTGCGCATGATCCCGAATTGCGTTGTGCATCCGCAACCGCCGAAATCGCCAGTAAACAGAAATTGAATACCCTCATCGCAATACTCCGACCAAAACCAGTCGAAATTCCAATACGACAGATGCGAAAGCTGGGCTGTTACATTGAAATCGGATCTTCCACCTGATTCCACGCTTACCGTTTGCTCATAGGTCCATTGCCCGTTATCAGGATCATAACTATAAACCGGGAGATCGTCGCCGGCAGCAATGGAACTTTGGGTTTCCGGATTATATGTTGCTCCTTGTATGCCCATGCTGAGGCCAAGGGTGTTTTGCTCGAAGGTCTTTGCGGAAGTGCCGTTTTCGTCGCTAATTTCCAATGCCAGGAACCCTGCCGAGAAGAATGCCCCGTCCTGCGATTGCCCGTCCTGATATATCGTCGTCATCAACCCGCCGGGGAATGAGGCAAGCGATTCATCCTTCAGATTGTCGAAATAAACAAGTGTTATGTCGAGCGAGCCGCTGAGCGTATTGCCGTTTCCGTCCTTTATAATCGTTCCGGCCGGTATGCTTATTCCCACCTCGTCGCCTTGCGTCTTAACAGAGATATCTTCCTGAACATTTCCATCAATCAGGTTGCCAACACCTTTTTCTTCCTTTACGACAACTCCGTCGGGAGGATTGGAAATATCGGTCATTACTATTTTTTCGTTATATGTGCCTTCGGCAAGAATGCTTATGCTTTTGCTGGTTGAGATATATCCGTCCAAAGTCGCCACAACAGTAAACTTTATTGGGTTGGAAACAGAAGGCACGAACTCGGTATTGGGGTTGAGCGCCAATGCTAAAAACCCATTTGCCGAACTATATGACTCCCTTATGACGCCTGAATTATCGACAACGGCATCCGAGTTTTCCCCCATTACGGCCACAGCAACTTCAACATCGCCGTTGAAGCCTATTAGATTGCCTGTTTTGGCATCGGTGAACTGAAGGTTGACATAAGTTTTAAGAAGGTCGAAATTGATGATCAGCTTGGCTCCGTCAATTGGGTTTTTAATCTTACAGGAATCGGTAGTAACTGATAATAGTGCTATTAGTAATAATGCTATAATACTTTTAATTTTCATGACAATGATTTTTTAATGTTTGTTTTTAAAATAGTTTGAAGGAAAGTTGGAAATTTAAGAAAGGATAGAACATATAGCCCTTTACGTTATCTTGAAGAAGCTGTCTTTGTTCCTCATTTGCCGTTGGCGCTACCATTCCGGTTGCGTCGAGCGTAACTTTCGGGGAGCCTTGGTAAAGCGCGCCTAGGTCAACATTAAAGGCCACGAGCTTGTTCCTGGAGATAGTGTGCCCGAAACCTATACCAAGGTATGGGCATATTTCATTCGGTCTCAAGGTGTATCGGATTGAGCCCATTGTTTCGGGAGTTATCTCAATAACGCCGATATACTGTGATTTATCAGCTTTGCTCTCGAACTCCAATACCGACATATTATACATCAGGCCGGCAGTAAGATAAACTGATCTCGCGAAATACCAGTCGAACAGCAATGAAACAGATCCTACGGTAGTATAGTTAAAAGCAGTTCCCCCAATGTCGTCAAAAGTAGAGATTTTGAAATCCTGCTTTAAATAAGAGGCGCCGAGGCGCAAGGTAAAGCTGCTGTTGAAAGACTTTACGATATCGGCACCGAAGCCTAAGCTGGAGGCTTTTATGCCTATGCCCCAACCGGGCGTGAATTTTGTGGTTTTTATGATCTTCGACAAATCGGCGCCCTGGTCGTTGTTTTCGTTATCCTCCTGTGCATATACTTGCCCTGACAACAAAATACAGCCAATTAAGATAAATAGTAAAGGTAGTTTTTTCATGTTTGATGAATTATTGTTAAGAGAACAAATATATAAAAAAGCCCGTAAACATTCAAATCAGGTGATTTATATTAATTTTCGTAAATTGCCATCCGAAGGAATCAATATAATTAATGTTTAAACTTACAATACTTTCTTTAATAGTTGCTGTTGTTTGCTCATGTAGCCTGAGCGAAAACCATGATAAAAAAAAACTCGTAAAAGGCACAGCCCCGCCAGATAAGAAAAGCGAATTCTTTAGCGGGGCTTATGCACTAAACAAAATACTGGAAAGCAAAGTGCTGCATGCCGTTACCGATTTTGGCCCCAGCAGTTATTTCATATATCATGGTGAGCCCATGGGCTACCAATATGAGTTCCTGAAGAAATTTTCCGAATACCTTGGCGTAGAACTGGAACTTAAAACAGAAAAGAACTTGCTCAATTCGATGCAGATGCTGGAAAACGGCCAGGTTGACATCATAGCCATGGGACTTACCGTTACCAACGAGCGAAAAAACAAATTCGACTTCACGGATCCCATATTGTTTACGCGCCAGGTGCTTGTACAGCGAAAGCCAAAAGGCTGGGAAAAAATGAAAACCCTTGATGAAATAGAGTCCCATTTGATAAGGAACACCCTCGACCTTGCCGGAAAAACAATTTACGTAAAAAAAGGAACCGTTTATAAAAACAGGCTTACGGCAATGGCAAACAGCATAGCCGACAGTATAATTATTATAGAGGACGAACGCTGGACAGACAAATTGATAGATGCAGTTTCCAGTGGTGAAATCGACTATACCATTGCCGATGAGCATATTGCCCTTGTGAACGCCCGCGAGCATAAGAATATTGATATAAAAACCCCGGTAAGCTTTCCTCAAAAGGTTTCGTGGGCAGTGCAAAAAGGGCAAACAGCACTTGTTGACACGCTGAATTTCTGGCTCAGGTCATTCAAGAAGAAAATTGAGTACAGGCTTCTTTACAATAAATATTTTATCAACCGCCGGGCATCGCGGATAGCCAAAAGCAACTACAACTCCTATTCCGGCAACCAGTTGTCGCCTTATGACGATTTAATAAAAAAACACTCGCAAATAATAGGCTGGGACTGGCGTTTGATAGCATCGCTGATTTATCAGGAGTCTGATTTCAAACCCAATGCAAGATCCTGGGTTGGTGCTTATGGATTAATGCAGCTTATGCCGACCGTGCTCGAAAAATACGGGCTCGACACCACAGCCACCCCCGAACAGCAAATAGTCGCAGGAATCAAACACCTAAAATATATAGAGGGTTTGGTCTCAAAAGTCGTTGATGACAGCACCCAATGGCAAAATTTCGTATTGGCAAGTTATAATTCAGGTATAGGACATATTTTGGATGCCCGCCGCTTGGCAAAAAAATACAATAAAAACCCCGATGTTTGGAATGGCAATGTTGATGAGTTTGTTTTGAAATTATCAGATAAAGAGTATTATCACGACTCCCTTGTTCAATATGGATATATGCGCGGTCAAGAGACCTATAATTTTGTTGCTGAAATCACCTATCGCTACGAGCAATATCGTGATTTGATTAAAGATTGACCGAACTCACTTCTTGTCGTCGGACTTTTCGTCACCCTCTTTTTTGTCGTCGCCACCGACGCCTTCCTTAAATTCCTTAATGCCTTTACCAAGCCCCCGCATTAATTCAGGAATCTTTCTGCCGCCAAAAAGAAGAATGACAACAATTACGATAACTGCTATTTCGGGACCTCCCAGCCAGCCGGCTTGCTGAACAATATTAAAATCAAAATTCATATCGATAAATATTTTGGGACAAAGATACAAAAATATGAGTGTTTGGTACAAATATTTATGCTTATTCAAAGCGGGAAAACCTGTCAGCCAAACGAATCAAAACAGGGGTCAACAAAAAATATTTGAACAAATCCCATTTGTTCTTGCCTAATAAACTGAAAAATCAGTCTTTAGGTACAATCAACACTTTTGATTTATCGGCAAGACTTACTTTTTTAAGATAAGCACGCAGTTCATCATACTTTTCAGGAGGATATTTCCCTTTATAAACTACCTGCTTACGAACATATTTCAACTTATTAGCAAGCAAACTATATGAGGTATAAAAACTTCCGAAATCACTTATTAAAGTGTCGTTGCCGGGATACGATTTTATTAAGTAGCCGTCGGGTATGCGAAATTCAAGGCTATCGATTTTTGTTAGACCATGACTTATAAACACCTCCGACTCCTGCTTGTTGATGGCTGACGGTATGTCGATTATCGTATTAAAAAAATTGATGTTGAACAATAAACGGCTTCCCAGTTTTTTTACATATCTATCGGCGGAAATACTATATTTCTCGGTAACCAATGGGTTTTCCGACCTTGTCTCCTCAATTGCATAATCCTTGTCGTTTAGAGAGAAATTCTTTATATGTATCCTTTCCCTTACATCGTCCATGCGCCTTTTTCCTTCGATATAGCATAAATAGTTAATGTTGTCATAATATAAGCCACCATAAATATTTTTGATGTCGGCTTTTGCATTTCCATCGGGGTCAATAATAATTTTGGCATTTCTGTACCTGTAATTATCATCTGTATTTAATGCTGGCGTATTAACAAGTTGCGAATTGTTTTCGTTGATGATCAATGCTTTGCGACCTTCTGTAAATGAACCTATATAACCAAAAGGATTTCTTTGGCTGGTACATTCCAACCAAATGGTATCATTTTGGTCGGGCACACAAATTATAACATGGTTAAACTGGTTGGAAGGAAAGTCGCTTATTATTTCCCTTGCATTGCTTCCGGCCCTTATTAATGTATAATACGAATTTACCCCTGCAGATTTCAAGAGCGCATGAGTATAGTTGCTTAAACCTTTACAATCGCCATAGCCGTTATTATCAACATCGATGGCAGGAAAAGGTTGCCATCCCCCTATCCCGATAATAACATTCACATATCTGGTTTTCGACTGCATATATTCGTAAACGGCTTTGGTTTTTTCACGTTTAGTGGTGAGGTTTTTAGTCAGCTCATGAATTTCATTTATCGTTTTCGACGACAAAGCATCCCTTTCCATCCCAAGCGTATAAATCCATTTCCCAAAAGCCTCCCATGTTTTACTGTTCCCTGCATAACCCGACATTTCAAAGTCGTTGGGAGCGGCCATGACTATAGGTGCCAACTCAGGAAAAGGCAAATCGTAATCTTCATATTTATAGGGTTTTATGTTCTTAAAATCCCAACGGTAACTATTTTTATCGCCTACTTTGTTAATGCTTGGCTCATGCTCGAAGTTTAGGTTCAAATACCTCAAGCTGCCGTTTTTCCGGATCGTATAACTCGCCCTTTCGCAACCCATTTCATAAGTTTGAACCGGTGCGAATATAGGATAAGCCAATAAACCGTTATATGTTTTCGTAAACGAATACTCTATCGTAAACGGATATTTATAATAATCAGGGCGATATAATTTTTGGCGAATGTCGGCAAACAGCGCGCTTTCGGTAAAAGCAGTTGCATCGAGTATATCTCGTTTAGGGACTGTCTTGACCTTTTTACCGTCCTTGTCGTAGATAACAATCTTTATTCCGCTTATTTTAGTGAACTCATCATAAGTTTCCTGGAAATAAGAATTGGAACGGTGGCTTTCATGAAGAATACTTATCACTTTTTTTTCTTTCAGTACGGCATGCGAACGTGAGTTGATATCGAACACCACCTCCCTCAACCTGATAACCGAGCCTGCATTTTCCTTTATGCTGTCAGGAATTATTGAAACTCTATAATTTGCCTGTGCAAAATCCACCGACGGAATCAGGAGAATAACGATAATTGCTAAGATAACCTTCTTCATCTTGCTTGTTAATTTATGTTGAACACAACAGGATAGCCTTGATTATTAATTACTTGCGAATAAAACTCCTTTATATACAAATATGCGTTTTCCGGGAAGACAGAGCGGTTGATCAGTAGTTTGTAGTTAAGGGTAAGAACATTGTTGTTCATTTGATATATCATAGTAAACTTAGCGGATTTCTCAGGCAAGCTGATACTCACGGGCTTTGGAAGTTCGGCAATGGTAAAATTTTCAGGAACGGCAATTCTAACGACTCCGCTAGCGGCCCTTGCATAAGCAAAATCAACCGGGTATTTTCGTTCTTCCAACTTGAAGGGGTTCTCGTTTATTTGTTCGAACAAAAACATATTTATGAATGCCTGCCCGTCAATAACGCTTACAGCATCTTCGATTTCAATCTCATATTTTTCTGAAACGGGTTTTTCCAAAACCTTGACATTTTCAATTTTGTAATCAATAATGCTTAAGCCATCCTTATCGTTAGCTAAGTTTTCAACATAATCCTGATCGCCCAAATATGATTTATAGTCATTTCTGAAAGAGTAGGCTGCATAATCCTTGTTCAAATAGCTCAATTTCCCGCTCAGGTTCATGTTTTCGTCCAGCGTTAAATCGTAATAGGCTCTTTTGGCAAATTTTTCCTTGGGAGAAATAATAGCCGCTTGAGTATTATGTCCGTCTAATACCCGGCCCCCATAATTAAGGCATCTTACAGGAAGCATATTCCAGGCCAAATCTTTGCTTGTGGCATCAAGTATCAAGGGTTTACCGTCAACATTTACATAGGCAACAACATAATTAAGCTTGTTAAGCGAAGGATATGTCGGATGAAGCATGCCATTGGCCCTTGTGCTCATAACCATCGGGCGCGCGTCCAAATCCAGTTTGTCAAGCAGTTCGATAAGCATTAAATTAATTTCGGCAGAATTCCCTTCTTTGTCTTTTGCAACTTCACTAAGATTATCTTCTGCAATAGTAAATCTGCTTACCCCGTTCCAACTTACTAAGGATTTTATTTTTTCAACAGCGAGTTTTGCTTTTTCCGTATCCGTAGTTGCCGCTTCTTCAATTTCCTTGGCGTATTTGTTCAGGAAACCATTAGGCCATTCAAGTGCTTTCCCAAAAGAATTAATCCTTAAAAGTATTGTTTGCACCGATTTCCATGAACTTGTATATTCTAAGGCATAATAGCCCGGAAAATGAGTTTCGTTTATGTCCAGTTCGATTCTCGACAAATAATTCTTATCGGAAGAAATATAAGCTTCGCTGATAAACGCGGGCATGTTTTCAGCCCTCCAGTGATTATAGCCAACACTTTGCGGACGGATAATGCCACCTAAACTTTTCCGGAATGTAAGATATTGATTGTCGCCCAGTTCGAGTTCGCTCAAAACAACAGGTATCGATCTTTGAAAATACCAAACAGGAGGAAAACCATCATATTTTACTTCGATATCAAGTACGGACCCAACCTTTACGTTAGGCATGGCAACATTATACTCAAACTTATAATCCCATATTTTTTCTTCATAAATATTGTGTTTATCCAGTTTGGTTTCAATTATTTTACCGCCTTCCAAGTTGAAAGTGATACCTTTTATAAATCCTTTTGCTCCTGTATTGAATTCATAATTGGCAAAGTCCAAACCTTCCTTTTTAAGTATTTTGAGCCTACGGTGAAAATAAAATTGATGATTTGTGCCATCATATTCGCCTTTTTCATACAATACTACAGCAACTGCTGAGGTGTCGAATTCATAGGTTGTCATTTGCAGGTCAGCAAGGCCTACTTTACCGTATTTTATTTTCTTGCCTTTGGCAAAACTGTTGTTAACCAACAGAATAGCCATTGCCGCGATAAGCAACGCACTTAAAACTTTTTTCATGATACTCTTTGATTTGTTCAATGTTAATTTTTGGTTCAACCCTAATGCATTTTTAGGATTATTGATGTTCCCTAATTAATAATATAGGAACAAAAATAAAAAAATTATTAACATTACGTTAACAGAATAAAGATAAGTACTGATAGAATAATGGCTTTTATAAGTTTCATTACTGCAATTAAGCAGCACACAAGTAGTGATATGTCATTAACTATCTGTGAACGAAACAAGATAATTAAAATCGGAATGTTGGTTTATCATAATGAGGAGAAATAAGCCAATAGTATGTGTTGTTCATTTGTCTGAACTGAAAAAATCGGCTTTTCCCATTATATATAAATCATGTGAAATCTTTTGAATCAATAGGTTCATGGTTTGTAAACCAACACTTGTCGAATTAAATACCTTGTTGTGAAAGCCCATGTTATTTTTGTCGCTGTAAGGAGTAAATTCATGGCAATCAGGGCGTTAATTTTCGTTCATATTATTATAATAAGGTTTGGTAAATATTTTTTAGCATTTGCCTGCGGTAAAACTTGGGTAAAGAATATGATGGAAAAGACGCGCCCTTTATTGCCAATTTAGTAAGTTAAAACGAGTTTAATTTAGATGATAATCAATAATGCTTAGGGGAATATACATATTTGCATTGATAAGCCTTAATCTTGTTACCACTGCTCAAGCACAACTGCCCGATTTTATAAAACGATTGGATGAGGGTAGCGTTCAGGCCGCTAGTTTTTATGGGAAAACCAAATTTGAATTAATTGACAATAGGATAATTGTCTTTTCTGCAATTAACGGTCATACATACAGGTTTTTAATAGACACACATTCACCCTGTTTGCTTTATGATTATGTTCTTGAAGATTTAAGATTGGATATTTTGGATAAAAGTCCTACAATGGGGGAGTCGTTTTTAACGAGTTTCTTAAAACCCATATTTCCGAAAATAGATACTTTTTCAATCGGGAACGTAAGTTTTTTCGGGATTGGCGCTATGTTGATGAAAAGTGATTCGACAAATCCCCTAAATGATATGGGAATTGATGGGGTCATAGGTTCCAATTTAATGAAGAATTGTATTTGGCAGTTTGATTTTTCTGATTCAACTCTTGTTTTGTCAGATGAAATATTAAATTTCAAGAACATTGACGGAGCATATCAAATAAAATTCCATCCAACTCCAGTACAAGCCTCTCCCATAATAACAACAATAATTGGAAGCGATTCGATTTTAACAGAGTTCGATACAGGGAACAACGGGTTTATCAATGCGCTGAGCCCCACCATTTCAAATAAAATAAGTTCAGGCAAGACTGTTGCTCTGTCAATGAAATTGGATATTACCGTCGATAGAAAAGATGCTGACGGAATAGAAACACATTATTATGTTTTGCTTGATTCAATGCAGATGGGTGAACAAATGTTTTATACGCTGCCGATAGTTGCATATAATCCCTCTTATGGTCAAACAATGGGAAAAGGTTCTGTGGGCGTTGGCTTCCTAAAACATTTTGTTTCAACCATTGACTGGAACGACAAGGTGATTTATTTAATGCCTGCTAAGTTAGATAAACCTTTGCCTCATAATAAGGACACTTTTGGTTTTACGTACGGATTTAAGAAGGGGTCATTCCAGGTTCAATCGATTCTTTCCGGATCAACTGCAGAAACCCTTGGGTTGGAAATCGGTGATAAGATATTGTCAATTAACGGTTATGATGTAAGTCAGCTTACAATTTGTAAGATAGATGAGTATAAAAATGGCAAATTGATTTTTTCCTCCGAGAATGACAAAGAAATCACTATCCTCGTGATGAATCGAGGTGTTAAAAAAGAATTTAAACTCAATTCCTACAAATTATTTCAACTTGATAAATAATGGAATCATGAGAATTAAAACCTATTATATTTTCACAATAATATTTCCCGTTCTATTTTCTTTCTGCCAAGGTCAGGAAACATCAGGCGATTATAATATCCGGATTTTAAACACTGTTTGGAACACCATGAACGAGGATTATTTCGACACTACTTTCAACGGGCTTGATTGGGAAAAGGAGTATGACTACTATAAACCACTCGTAGAATCATGTAAAACCAAGGATTCACTATTTTTTTATCTTAACCAATTGGTTTTTAAACTGAACGTTTCCCATCTAGGGCTTGTCCCCGCTGAGGAAGCAAACGAATCGGGAGATCCTCAACTGTATTTCGATGGCATGGCCGGTTTACAAATACGGTATATCAACGATGAGGCTGTGATAATATCTGTAGAGAAAAATTCCTCGGCAGAAAAAGCGGGGATTCGACCTGGATTTATTATTACTAAACTAAATGGCAGGACAATAGGTTCTTTTGTGCAGGAAAAACGGGATAATCCTACACCTCCCTTTAACGACAGGAACTTCAGGTCTCTAATAGCTCAGAACATAAACCGTCAGTTTTATGGGGAACCCGGGGATAGCATAAGTGTTGCTTTTAAGGACGGCAAAGAGTTAATGCATGAGGCGAACCTCTTGTTGGAAGACAGGAAATCGATTAAATCAGAAGTCATACCCGGTATGCCTCCGATGTATGCCAATGTTTCTCATCATTTAATTAATGACAGCACTGCCTACATACAATTTGACGCATTCTTGCCCCAGGTTCTCGACTCAACTTTATCTGCTATACGTAAATATATAAATTGCTCGTGTATTATACTCGATTTGCGCGGTAATCCGGGAGGGCTATTCGATGTTAGAAAAACCTTGGCGGAACAATTTGTTACTGACTCCACACTGTTTTGGAGATATCAAAGCAGAGGGACTGTTGATGATGTTTTCCTGCTTCCTTCTTCAAATCCATACAAAGGGAAATTAATTATTCTAATCGACGAACTCAGCACTTCATCAAGCGAAGAGTTTGCTGGAGGCATGAAAGCCATTGGTAGGGCAACCATAGTTGGTGAGCAGACTCCAGGAAAGGTGCTTACAATGGAAGTGGTTCCTTTGCCGGAAGGGGCTTTCTTTATCTATCCAAATCAACAGACTCTTACGTCTAAAAATGAGGTTTTGGAAGCAAAGGGGGTTGTTCCCGATGTGATAGTGGAATTAGACAAGAAATCATTGCTGAAAGGAATCGACAACCAATTAATGCTTGCAATTGAACTTTCAGTTCTAAATGATGATGAAAACAATGGGCATTAGTGAAAAGAGGGGTTCAACATATAGAATTATTCACTTCAAAATCAATGGATTATACGATAAAACTTCGCTGTTTGAATAAAACCGGGAAAAAGTTTTCCAACAAACAATTTAACTCTCAGAACTATGAGTATTAGGCATTATCGACTATCTACCTTTATCTGGAGGATAACGGCCTCACATATGATCACATACTTCATCATAGGCTTTCTTGCTTATCATTTGTTGAACTATCAGCAACTATATGGCAGTCATCCCTTTTCTTGTTTGATGAAACCATCAAACTCGCCCTGGGTAGTCATGGGGCCGAGCCTTCAAATTGTAAGGGGTATTATATTGTCACTGTCGCTTTGGTTTTTCAAGGATGTCTTTTTGACCGGCCGGACCGGATGGATAAAACTATATGCATTAGTTGCCGGATTGTCGATATTGTCCTGTTCAACACCCGGACCTGGATCAATCGAAGGGATAATTTATACTAAAATTCCGCTTGACAACCAACTGATAGGGTATTTTGAACTATTTACACAAACACTTCTGTTTTCGATACTTGTTGTTTATTGGTATAAAAAACCGTTTAGGGCTTGGGATATTATTTCCTTATTATTGATTATTTCCATTTTGTTTTTTGGGCTGATGGCTTTGGTCTCTTTAACAACAATTTGAGCACATATTTTTCATGGACTTTTTAACAAGATAAAAACATGGTAAATCATGATAAGATATCCATAAAAACAAAACGGCTTAAAATAGAACCGCTTAGGTTAAACTCACTGCTTTTGATAACGGAATCCGCATATCTCTATTCAAGGGTTCATCATCTGGAGTATAGGGGTTTTTCTTTTGATGAAGAAACGAGAACCGTTATCAAGGATGAGTTAATCCCAAAGCTCTCAAATAATTCTGATAAATGGTATTATCATACTATGTGGTTGATAATAGAATTGTCAAGCAATGTAATAGTTGGCAGTTTTTGTTTTTATGGTGAACCAAACAGCAAAAACGAGATTGAGATAGGTTATGGTATTTCACCGGGATTTCAGAACAATGGATTTATGAGCGAGGTTTTCGGGGGCCTGAGCATTTGGGCGATAAAAAGAAAGATTTATTATATCGTTGCCAGATGCGATCGTTCAAATATTGCCTCGTTCAAGGTGCTAATAAAAAGCGGTTTCGACTTGTTGGATACCCGAGATAATTTATATCATTGGAAATTAAGCTTAATGGAACTCAATAGCTTAGGATGGTTTACGACAAGTTCTGAATTCAACAATACCGAATAATTAACCTTAAGTAAAATCAATCTAATTGCAGTCAAAGACTAAACATCACCAATACCGAGTTTACCGCTCTACACTTTTTATGGCAACAATCATTATAAAAAATGGCAAATAGAAAAAGAACACCAACTTTTAGTGTACAAAAACTAGTCAGAACCTTATTGCTAATTGCTGGTGGCATTACGGTATGCTTGCTGATACCTGCCATTGCCAAATTCTTAGTGTTTACACCTATATTTTCATTGATTTCGACCGAAAAGGAAATCAACAAAAGCATAGTCGCCTTATTGACTTCGGCAGTTATCGTACTTTCGTATTATTACTTTTTCTTAATTGTGGAAAAAAGAAAAATCCCGGACCTAAACCTCAAACAATTACCATCGGCTTTGTTGTTCGGTTCAGCCATTGGTTTTGGAATAATATCGTTGGTAATCGGTATTTTGTACTTAATGGGGAATTACTCTGTTTATTCAGTAAATAGCATGAGCGTTCTTTTGCAGCCGTTTTTGTTGTTTCTGGTAATGGGGGTTTTTGAAGAGATTATTTTTAGGGGCATAATATTCAGGATAATTGAAGAATTTTGGGGAATTAGGTCAGCACTTCTAATATCTTCATTTTTATTTGGTTTTACACACTTCTCAAATTCGGGATTCAACTACTTTAGCGGTATCGCAATTTCTTTGCATCTTGGTTTATTGACAGCCATAGTTTTCTCTATATACAGAAATATTTGGTATCCGGTCTTTCTCCATGTTTCTTGGAACATGGCTTTTGTGATTTACGGTGTTACCGTTTCAGGGGCAAATGATATTCCATCATATATGAACGCTAGTTTAACTGGCCCAACGATAATAAGCGGGGGTTTGTTTGGACCGGAAAACTCAATTCTTACAATAATTATCAGTTTGGTTGTTTTCCTTTTTCTTTACAGCAAGAAAACAATAGCCGTTTCAGCGGAAAAACGGAAATGAGTTCGGTTTATTTTGATGACAGATCAACAAATCAATCTGTTACTTTATAAAAGATTTTACTGACCATTTTCCAACCGCTTTCGAACTTATAAAGAGATATATAGTCGATATATGTCAATTTAGGTCCCACGTAAAACTGGATTTTTGCCATTGCAGCCTTCCCACTAATGTCGATGGTCTCAAAAATTATCGCGACTTTTTTATTTCCTTCAAGGGGCAATTCCCCCTTATTGCGTTTTTCAAGCTGCTGGTTCTTCCAGTTGGCTATGGGATATTTCCACATATTGTCGCCTTTGTCAATTCCCAACAAAGTAAAGTCGGGATGGAAGCCAGATTCTATCTTGGTTTTGTTTCCTTCGTTCATAAGGCCTTCAACATAGGCCGTTTGAATAACTTCTTTAATAGATGCTTCATCGTTTTTTAACTCTTGAGCATTAAGCCTTGCGAATATAATAAGCAGGGCAAATAATATTAATTTTTTCATTTTTCTTTATTTTTTATACAATAATATATTGCTGACTGATTATCAATAATAGTGGCTTCAACTTTCTTATGTTCTTTTTTCTTTAGTGTTTCAAAAACTCTTAAGACTGAAAAAAACAAGAGAATTAAAATGATAATAAATACTAACTGTCTCATATTCAATATAAATAATTATAAATCTAGAATTTTATAAATAACTGATACCATTGCCAGTTCAGATTCCCTATCTCCAATATTTGTGGTAAATACTACGGCATTTCCTGTTTCCGGATTAATGGCGATAGCACTTCTCATGGTTTTGTCGCTTCCGGTATGGCCATACGTAGCTATTCCATTAACCTTGATAATTTGCCAACCAAGGCCGATCTCGTTAGTGTTTTCAAGTTTGACAACCGGTTTAAATAATTCCATAACTGCTTTTCTGTTAAAACCGGCATCTTCCCCTTTCAAAACTTTGGTGTAAAAAGAAGCATATCGAGCAAAATCTTTTATGGTTAATGAAATAAAACCAGAAGGATTAAAAATCTCATCAGGAATACGGGTAGTTCTGTCCATTGAAATACCAATGTTGTTTTCGTCCCGGTACATATGTCGATATGGTTGACTTGTGTCGTATAAGAACGGATAACCGAATTCAGCCGAGTTAAGTTCCAATTTTCGAAAAATCCGTTGTTTCATCAACATCTCGAATGACTTGCCGCTAATTTCCTCCAGCAATGCGGCTATAATTACATATCCTCCATTGGAGTAATGATGCTCGCCAACAGTAAATGGTGGTTTTTGACTCAGGTTCCACTGTGTAAATTTTCTTCTTCTTTCGGAAATACTTCCGTTTAAATCCGGAATTATATTTTTAATACCGAACACTTCGCCATCTGTCCAAAATTGGGCTAAACCAGCAGTGTGTGAAAGAACTTGTCTTATTGTGATGTTTTGATACCCCTTGTGTATAGAAATATCTTTAAAGACATCAGAAATTTTTGTTTCCCAACTAATCAGGTTTTCTTCCACAAAAGTGGCCACCAGCAAAGCTGTGAATGATTTGGTACAGGAGGCAATTTGAAATTTACTTTCCACGGATAGCGGGTATCCTTTCTGTGCTTTGTTCATTCCAACGACGGCAATATCAGATATCTTCGAATCTTTAATTGTAGCAATTGCCAACCCGGGAAGCATATATTGTTGCTTAATTGCCAGAGCAAAACTATCCAAATCAATATTGTTGTCATTATTGTCATGCTGTGCGGTCAACGACCGTTCGCATCCGATGGAGGAAAGTATAACGACAAAAGATATGATTCCTGAAAAATACAATATTAATTTCATTGCTCAAATTTAAAATGCATATAATCAAACATTTAACTCCTTTCTAAATTTTGATGATCAAAGCAGGAAACCTTAGTAATTATTTCTTATTTATCAGGAGTTATCATAAGTTTCAAGCGCCATTGGTAAAAACTTGCTTATCCCTTTTAAGCCTTGAACAGTTAACGATAACAGTATTACTTCTTTAATTTCTTCCCGCGATGCACCCAGGGCCTTTGCCATTGGCACATGATGCTTGATTGCTGCAAAATCATCGGACACAACTTTCATTGCGATATATACAAGTTGCTTGGTTTTGGGGTCTAGCCCTTTTGACCCTATCAAAGCGTCGATTACACCTGCAAATGCTTTTTGTATCTCGGGTGCTTCTGTTTTAAAAACTTCCAATGGGTTATTTTCTCGTATTTTCATTATGCTATTAATTTATGTTTTAAGTTTAAACATCATAATTTAATAAGTCGGATATTGAGAACGGAAATGTTTATTTAAAAACCAATAAGCAACCGTTTTAATTCCCGACAATAAATCATCTCATGTTCCTGTATTTGTTAAGAGAAATATCTGAAGGCATGCTTCTAGAAATGTTATCGGTAAAATATAAAACATCAAAAGACTTCTTTGGCACAGTTGTCATTTCAAAATCCTGACCATGTATTATTTGTGGAGAGTTGAGTATGTCGAAATCGTTTTTTCTTATATCGATAATAAAAGTATTATAACCCAGTTTTGCGAATTTACCTTCGATAGTGTTTTCGTCCGACTCTTGAAACACTCGGTTCCAATTTTCGTATTCGCCTTTATTGAAGGTAGCACCAATCGAAAGCATATCCTTACCTAATTCTTGTTTAAGCATAAACCCCATTCCCTTGATGCTAGCTTCTTCGCCCGTCATTTCAAAGTCAGATTTGGCTATATGGACATTATGAGCGCTTATGATTGTTTTGCGACCGCTATTTTCCTTGTTTATAATCCATAGGGCATTATCGGCCATGGCACGGTCCCTGATCAGTCCCATCTCGATGCGTTTTTCGCTTGAAAACATTTCGTTTGCTTTATATGCACAATAAGCATATCTGTACATAAGCTCATATTCGTCAATAGATGACAATTTGATATAATCACTTTTGTTTTCGTTGAAGGATGCCATTAGTTTTAGATAATTTTCTTTTAATTCCAACTTGCGTTCCTGTGAAAACGAAGCATATTTACGCATGGAATTTGGCCAAAACTCATCTTCAAAATCGTTTTCGGCAAAATCATTTTCCCTAATGCTGCCAAAATAATCAGGATCCACTTTTTTAATATATTCCATAACTTGGCTAAGACCAAAAACCGGAGCCACTATATCGATACCGAAAAAACCGACCTTATCAATATCTTTTTTTGTTTTGTTATAATCGTGCATCCACTTGATAATATCTTGCATTTCATCTGTGTCCCAAAGAAACCAGCCAGGCATTCCAGCCATTATTTCGGCGATGTCCCCTTTCCCATACTTGATATAGTCATTTATTTTCTGAGAATAGGGAAGGCTAGCCTCGAGGATGAAATTCCTGAAACCAAGTTCTTCGATCATGAACCTGATAAATAGATTCTTAAGAACCGCTTGCTCATGTGCGTCGTGACGGCTCTCGCCCAGACATACAACTTTCGCATCTCCTATTATGTTCTTAAAAGGTTCGGCCGCCATAATTCCGCCTTTTGGATTAAGCGAATCTATTCGAATCGCGTTATTCGATGTCCAGCTTAAAAAAGCCTGATCGTCAGGCTGGCAATAAACATTAAATATTGTCAGCGTCATTACTAGTGCTATCAACATTCTCATTTCAAAGTATTTGTTTAATTATTTTGCAAAAAGAACATTAAATTTTTAATTAATCAACAAGCAGATTTCAAAAATCGACAAAGGAATTATTACGGAGGTTAAACAAAGGATTTCCCACGACAAACACCTAGAGGCCAATTAATTTTTTGACGGATGTGGGAAAGTCGATTGCAAGTGTTCATCCAGATAAATCACATTTGTAATGCTGTTATCCCGGCTTATTCGTTGTTTAGCCGATGTTTATCCATGTTCGTCTGAAATTAAGTCAACCTTCTGCTTACTTTATTATTTTTATCGCCATGTTTTATGAGGATGAAAGGAAAGTTTGTAAAAGTCATATCGAACCTAACTTTTTGGCATATAGTATTTTGGATGTCGAATATTGTATTGTTCACATTTCCGTTTTTCTTAACGGCCTCAAATACTGATGAGTTTCATCTTAACAAACTCTATCCAACTGCTATTTATACCTTCTACCTGATAACAATAGTATATATCAATTATTTCTTCCTAATTCCCCGATATGCGGCAAAACGCAAGATAGGCAAGTATTTTCTGGCTGTTAGCCTTATCGTTTTGGTAAATAGCATCTTTTTTGTTATTACTTTTAGCATTATAATAAATATACGACTGAGTTTTCAGAATGCAGTATCATTCTCTGTTCTTGAAATTGTTTATGTAATTATTACATCTTTTTTTAAGTTTTTCAAAGAATGGGTGGAAAACCAGGGGCTTCAGTTAAAAATTGCCATGGTCGAGAAGCAAAAGGCCGAAGCCGAGCTTATAGCATTGAAATCGCAGCTTAACCCGCATTTTCTTTTCAATGTCCTAAACAGTATTTATTCCCATAGTATGTTAAACCCCGAAGCCGCACCTTCAATTATACTTAAACTTTCGGAACTGATGGGGTATATTCTTTATGAATGCAAGGAAAAATTGGTTTCTTTACAAAAGGAAATGGACTTTTTAATGAATTATATCGAACTCGAGCAAATAAGGACTGAAGATGAGCTTGATATCAATATGGATATATCAAATACAAAAGATATTTTGGTTCCACCCTTACTTTTTATACCTTTGGTGGAGAATGCTTTTAAGCATAGTGTTTCGGCTGACGAACAAGAGAAAACGATTTCTCTTAAGATGGAGGTCAGTAACGACAATCTGTTGTTTGATCTTTGCAATACTAAAACGGAAAGTTTGAATGCGGGAAAGAAGAGGCTTAATAGCGGAATAGGCATAGAAAATGTTAAAAAGCGTCTCAATTTGTTGTATCCAGGAATGCATAGTCTTGTAATAAATGAAACCAAGACCACTTATTGCATTAAAGTTAAAATAAAGAAATTGAGGCAGATAAATATTTAGACTAGTTAATACGTGAAGACCAAGGTAAATTTAAACAGGAATTTGGCTTTTTGGTTAATCCAAATAGTGTTTTGGACGATATATTTTTTCTATGAGATACATTTCGTCTATTCAAAAGCAAAGACCAATATCGATTTCGCACTTTATCTATTGTTGATGGTATATTTCGGCCTTTTACTGTCCTCTGTGCTGAGATATGTTTATAAGAAAATACAAGACAAATGGAATTCGAGGTCGTTACTGATTGTTTTTGTTGTACTGTGCTCTGCTTTACTGTCGTTCGTATGGGTAATTGAGGTGTCCGTCCTCGATAAGCTTTTAAGCCTTAAGGGATATTCCGTTACTCCCTCAACTTTTTATTTTTATTTTAAGGACTTTTTTTCCGGCTTTATCCTCCTCTTGTTTTGGAGTTCGCTTTATCTGGCTTTTAAGTTATGGGAAAATTGGGAAGCAAGCAATAAAATCGCACTCACTGTTGAAGAACTTAAAACCCAAAAACTTGAGGCTGAGTTAAATGCATTGAAAACCCAATTAAACCCTCATTTTTTGTTCAACGTACTAAATAGTATTTATTCCAACAGTTTGATGAAATCAGACATAACACCTTCAATAGTATTACGGTTGTCTGATTTAATGAGCTATATACTTTACGATTGCAAGGCGGAAAAGGTTTCCTTGCAAAAAGAAGTGGAATTCATTCAAAATTATATAGAACTTGAAAAAATCAGGCTTGAGGATGAAATCGAAGTAGAATTTGATATCGACAGTTTAAACTCGGTATTAATACCGCCTTTGCTTTTTGTGCCATTGGTGGAGAATGCATTTAAGCATGGCCTTGGGTCGCTACCTGAAAAAAAACGACTCTCTTTGACTATTAAAATAGAAAGTGGCACATTTGTTTTTAAAATTGAAAACTCCAAGGGCCTTGCCCCAAGCAGCAACAAAACCTCCAAAGGAGGCATTGGCATCAACAATGTCAAAAAAAGGCTGGAATTACTATATCCCAACCGCCATTCAATTATAGTTGAAGATGGTGAAAAAGATTTCAAAGTGGAAATACTAATATTTGAATTTAAATAGTCATGGAAGTAAAATGTTTGATAATTGACGACGAACCTGCCGCAATAAGAGTAGTTGAAAGTTATTTAATGAATCTTGAAAACTTCAAGTTAATTGCGAAGTGCAAATCAACTACCGAGGCTTTTAAGGCTTTAAATGAAAATGAAATTGATTTATTGTTCCTGGATATAAACATGCCAGGTTTAAGCGGGCTTGAATTGCTCAAATCGCTCAGGGAACCGCCCTTGGCAATAATAACAACTGCTTATAGGGAATATGCAGTAGAAAGCTTTGAGCTGGAAGTTGTTGATTATTTGCACAAACCGTTTTCTTTCGATAGGTTTTTTAAAGCAATTCAACGTGTTGAGGAGAAACTGGAGAACAGGAAATTTATTATGTCTGGCGAGCTAAAAGCTTCACAACAAACCAAAGAATATTTGTTTATCAAATCTGATAAAAAGCACTATAGAATTCGATATGACGATCTATTATTTATTGAATCAATGGGTGATTATTGCAAATTCATTACCAAAGACAAAACTTATTTATCATACATTACCCTTAAAAAACTTTTGGAAATCCTCCCGTCAAACTTCATCCGGGTGCATAAATCTTTTATCGTTCAGTTCGACAAAGTTGATATGGTTGAAGGCAATGTAATCAAAATACAGCAAAGCGAGGTCCCAATCGGCTATAGCTACAGAAAGGATTTTATTAAATATCTTGATCCTTAATTGTTTAAACCTGCTTGTTGTTGACAACATAAATCCCTTTTCCGCAATTTCGGCCTGAGCGTTCAAATGAAATTGTATTGTCGGGGGAAATAAACATTAATAAATCAGTTTAGCCAATTATTTTTGAACAATCAGTAATGGCTTGTTTTTGCAAAATCCCGCAAATTGATTCGTTTAAATGAATTTGAATGATGTTTGCCTAAATACTTTTTTGGACAGCATTTCAGCCTATATTTTTGTCTGCAAAAAAATAAGTGAAATATTTTCCCTGCTTTCATATTGTCAATAAAAACAAAAATTGCTGTGCTGCAATGATGTATAAGCAACTGGTAAAAACGTTGTTATTGATGTTTGCGTTCTTGTACACAGCAAGTTGTGTAAGCGAAATCGAAAACAAAAAACAAATACAAGATTGCTTGATTGAAAATACCCATAGATTAAATTCAATAAGCCCATCGTGCACTAACAACTCAGACCTTCAATTTCTAAAAGAAAAAATCAAGGATGCCGATCTTGTTTTGCTCGGCGAAGCCGGTCACCTTGATGGCAGCACATTTGAAGCGAAGACCCGCATTATTAAATTCCTAAATCAGCAAATGGGTTTCGAGGTATTGGTGTTTGAAAGTGGCTTATACGATTGTTTTAAAGCATGGAATCTATACGAACAAGGTGTTGGGTATGATTCTGCGTTTGGCAGGGGTGTTTTCCCTGTTTGGTCAACAAGCAGACAATTGGATTATTTGAAAACCTATATCGCAAGAAGCATTGAAACAGGGCACAGGATGGAACTTGCCGGTTGCGACATTCAATTTACGGGAAGTATTGGCCCTCAAAAAAGAGGTGATGAATTCAATGAAGATCTGCAGCGGCTTTTCCCTGATGTAAGTATCCCGGAATATTCGATGCTTGTTGACATAATAAGTGATAACAACAAATATTTCCGACATGTCTCGATTAATGATTTTGATACTGTTTCAAGAAAAATTGTTAAATCTCAACTGCAATCCTTAATTAAAAAACTTGAGGATGTAAAGCCCAAATCGCTTAGGCAGCTGTTTTTTTTGCGCTATCTAAAAAACATCGACAAGAACCTGTATTTTAAATGGAATCTCGATTTCAACAATCTTGATGCTGAAGTTGCTAACAGCCGCGACAGAGAAATGGCCCGTAATCTTATTTGGTTAAAGGATACGGTTTATAAACACAAAAAACTTATTGTATGGGGTGCCACTTCCCACCTAATCTCAAACAGGAGCTTTCTTCAAAATGAGGATAAGATGATTTCAATGGGGAGTTATATCAAAAAACATTACGGTCAAAGATGCTATATAATAGGGTTTTCAAGTTTTGACGGAATACTTGGAAGTATCAGCCGGAACGAAAGCTACCGGGTCCCGATGGCAAGTAATAAGAGTATCGAATATTTATTGAACCAATCAGGAATTCAGTATGGTTTTCTTGATAAAAGAGCATTTGCATGTATGGGAGATATATTTATTGCTCGCTTCTTGGGATATTCAAACTATAGTGCAAAATGGAATGAAATGTTAGATGCAATGTTATTTATAAACGAAATGAAACCAAATACTGCTAAGGATGAAACCAAGTAAGCTTGTGATAGAAACAAATCAGTTAACGTATAGCTATGGTAATTCCCTAGTGATTGATAATATTGACTTAAGTGTTGAAAAAAACTCCATTTACGGGTTTCTTGGCCCTAACGGTGCCGGGAAGACAACAACTATAAAACTTCTGGTGGCTTTGCTTCACAGCCGAAGAAATAGCATTAAAATATTCAACAAAGACGTTGTTGCCAACAGGTTGGAAATACTTTCCAAACTCGGTTCGTTGATAGAAGAACCTTCGCTTTATGATCATCTGTCAGCTTTTGACAACCTCAGACAGAAAGCCATCATCTTTAATCTCGACAATAAAAGAATTGACCATGTACTTGAACTGGTTGGTTTAAAATTATCTTCAAAGAAAAAGGTCGGGGAGTTCTCAAGCGGAATGAAGCAGCGTTTAGGTATTGCCAAGGTGTTGCTCTCTGATCCTGAATTGATTATCCTTGATGAGCCAACAAACGGACTTGACCCTTCGGGAATGATTGAAATAAGGGAGTTGATGAAACACCTTTGCCATGAATGTGGCAAAACGATCTTTTTATCAAGTCATTTGCTTGGCGAAATTGAGAAGATTTGTACTGATGTAGGAATCATTAGTAATGGTAAGATAGTGTTTCAGGGTTCTCTTAACGACTTGAATGAAATAAACAATAAGCAATTGGAAATTTTTACTGGGGAACCTGAAAGGCTCAAGGAATTGTTATTGAAAATGGAATATGATTTTTCTCAAAAGGAGAACAAATTTATTCTTTGCTATATATCAGACCAAAGCACTTCAAAACTTATTGAGCTGATTTGCTCCCACAGCATTAGTATCTACTCATTGCGAACGATTGAAAAAAGTCTTGAAGACTTATTTGTTAAGTTAACCACAAAATAAACAACACTTATGACACTTTTTATTCGGGTTTTGCGCTCAGAGCTTATAAAGGCAAAAAGGACAAAAGGCTTCCTGATATCTTTTTTGATCCCGCTTATAATTTCTACTATCCTTTTTATTGTATATTATGTTAAATATGAGTATTTTGTAAGTATGGGAGTTAATCCATGGGTACTAATGGGCACAAATGTGTTCAGGATTATGGGCTTGATAGTGCTTCCAATGTATTTGCTTTTAACTGCATATATTGTAAACTTCACTGAACACAGGTCGAAAAGCAGGAAAGACCTGTTTACCCTTCCCGTCCCTAAGTTCCATATTTATATGAGCAAGGTTTTGCTAATCGTTATTTGGTACTTTATATTCATCCTTACGAGTTGCTTTTTATTCTTTCTTAGTGCAGCGCTGCTATCTTTCTTAAGGCCTGAGCTGAGTTTTGAGGATTACGATTCAAATTATTTGATTATAAAAACCTTTTCTCAATTGTTTGTTTCAGGTTTTGGGATACTTTCGATACAGTTCTTTTTTAGCATCTATTGGGACGATTTCATTCGTCCGGTTGGGCTTGGTTTTGTTTTCATTATTGTTACGATACTATTAAACTCTTGGAAGTATATATATCTTTTCCCTTATTCTCATCCGTTTTATGTCTCAAGATCGTTTACAACATATATGGACGAGAAAATCATTTATTATTTATTATATGGGGTTCTGGTTTCCATAGTTTTTTTCATTGGAGGTTATTTTATGATATTGCAAGACGAAACTAAATGAACTTGTATTATTATAAGTAGCTCGACCAAAAAACCAAAGTATTATGGTTTTACAAAGCACCAATTATATTCTAACTACAATATGTATTAAATTCGTATTGAAAACAGCAATAGGCATAAAACCTGGTTGAACCTTGCAGTTCCCTTAATTAGAACGTTTATATTTAAGCCCGGAAACGTAATTTATACCCAATAAAAATAAGGCATGCCGAGCCTTAAAAACCTTAAAACCTGTTATAAATTAACATCCCCATTTCCTTAATGCACAAACTGTTCATCGCTTCACAGCAAAACATAATTAAATGGCTGTTAATCAGGTCACAACCAATAATAATTTGGATGCTTGGTTTTGGGTAAGCCACTACATATCTAAGTTGTTTAAATATAAAAAGCTTTGATAATTTTGCGGCCTCAAAATAAAAAAAACAGTTCTTTAAATTAAATAATATGGACTTATCAGTAAACTATTTGGGGCTCGAATTGAAATCACCTTTGGTGGTAGGAAGTTCTAGTTTGACATCTTCTCTCGATCATTTGAAAAAAGCAGAAACTGCAGGTGCAGGTGCTGTTGTTTTAAAGTCGATTTTCGAAGAGGAAATCTATAACGAATACAATAAAGTTATGGATTATGAAAGAACAGAAGGTGAATCTGAATACGCATATCTTGATTATTATGATTTCAAGATCAAACAAGATAATATTCAGAATTACATAAAATTAATCAAGGAAGCCAAATCTGAACTTTCTATTCCGGTTATTGCCAGCATTAACTGCAGCAGCAATCATGAATGGATGTTCTTTGCAAAAAAAATTCAGGAGGCAGGTGCCGATGCCATCGAGTTGAACCTTTTCATTTTACCTTCCGATTTCAACGCAAGCAGTCATCAGGTCGAAGATTTATACTTCGACATTATTAACAAAGTAAAAGCGGAGATTAATATTCCTTTATCTGTTAAGCTGAGTTATTATTCATCGAACCTGGCTGCTTTTCTTAATAAAGTTTCCGAAAGCGGTGTTGATGGAATTGTTCTTTTCAACCGCTTCTTCCATCCTGATTTCGACATCGACACATTTGAAGTTACACCTTCGAACGTATTGAGCAACCCCTCGGACCTTGCGATTTCACTACGTTGGATTTCATTGCTTTCGGGCCGTGTTTCCTGCGATTTAATTGCATCAACCGGTGTTCATGACGGCTCAGCCCTAATCAAGCAACTCCTTGCGGGTGCCGATGCTGTTCAAGTAGCATCTGTACTTTTCACAAAAGGCATTGAATATGTTTCCGTTATGCTCGACGATCTCAAGAAATGGATGGAAAAGCATGGCTTTGAGAACATATCTGATTTTAAGGCTAAAATGAGCCAGGTAAGCGCTCCGAATCCTGCCGAGTACGAGAGAGTTCAGTTCATGAAATATTTCGGTCACAAGAAATACGACCTGGATTAATTAAAACGAAAACAAAATGGAAAATCTGAGTTTTTCTTCAAAAATGTCTCGCTTCCTCGTCCTTTGGTTTTTTCTGATGGTCTTGTGGGTTTTGTTTACTGCAAGCTTTGCTGCTCAGGAATTACTTGCCGGCCTTGGAGTATCGGCTCTGATAGCAGTATTGTCAGTTAATGTTTTTACTTGCTGTTCGCTGAAAATTTTATACCCAAAAAGCCTCTTTTACATCTTTGTGTTCATTATTGTTTTTACTATCGAGCTTGTTAAATCCAACCTTGATGTTGCAAGAAGAGTGCTTACCCCTTCACTGCCTATTAATCCAGGCATAGTAAAGTTTAAAACAAAATTAAAATCGAATTTTTCGCGCATGGTTCTGGCAAATGCCATTACGCTTACTCCCGGAACTTTGAGCATCGATCTTATCGACGATACTTTTTATGTTCATTGGATCGATGTTCAGACAACTGATCCCGAACAGGTTCATAAGGAGATAGCGGAAAAATTCGAGAAGATACTTTTAAAAATCTTTTAATATGACCTACATAATTTATATAGCGCTGTTTTTTATGATTGCCGGGCTCACCATGTCGGCATTCCGTTTCGTAAAAGGGCCAACCGCTGGAGACAGGACCGTTGCCCTCGATACTCTTACCATTATAACCGTTGCGGCTATGGTATTGTTATCATATGTTTTTCAACGTATTATTTATTTGGATGTAGCACTTGTTTATGCAGTTTTAGGATTTATCGGTGTTATTGTAATTGCTAGATATTTGGAGGGTGCCTTATGAGTTTATTAGAAATTATTGGCGGTATTTTCATCCTTGTAGGGAGTGTTTTCCTCTTTCTTGGCGGATTAGGAATCTTCCGCATGCCCGATGTTTATAACCGTCTGCAAGCAGGAACCAAAGCCACAACCCTGGGTGCCATGAGCGTGATACTAGGTGTGGGCATTAGCCAGGCTGCTACCGACTGGACCTGGATACTTAAAACATTGGTGATAGTAATCTTTATAGCCTATTCAAATCCGATTAGTTCTCATGCTCTAGCCCGGGCAATGTATAAGCGAAAGAAATTTCCCCTGGTCAAAAGCAAGGCTGAAAACATGGATGCTTATCGCGAAATAATTGAAACAGAAAAAGAGGAGGTAAAATCATGACTTATATAATATTGATATTCTTTTTGTTAGTGTTAATGGTCGGAGCTGCAATTTATTCGATAGTTCAAAAAGATTTGCTTTATGCGGTTATTGCCACAGGAGTAATCAGTTTGATACTATCGGCAATATTTCTTCTGTTGCAAGCCCCCGACGTGGCTCTGACCGAAGCGGCAATCGGTGTCGCGCTCACAACTATTATTTTCATCATCACCATACGCAACACAGTGCGTCATGAAGATGATTTTAAAGACAGGAATGATCTAAAATCGGCTATAAAATGAAGAAGTTAATAGTAATATTATTGTTAGCGGTGACCGGATATTTTATGGTCATCAGTTTTATGGACCTCGGAAAAGATGGTCCTGTCGTAAAAAACGGAGTCAAGGATTTTTACCTCGACAAAACGGTAAGCGAACTCAAAGTTGCAAACACCATTACAAGTATAGTTGTAAATTTCAGGGGCTTCGATACCCTTGGGGAGGTAACTGTATTGTTTCTCGCAGCAACTGCTTTAGGTGGAATTCTTTATAAAAAACGCCATCATGTTGGCGAACGCTCCGTTTTGTTTCCTTCGAGCACAATTGTGAAAGCAGGCTCGAAATTACTTTTCCCCGCTATTATTCTTTTAGGAGTTTACGTTTTTGTCCATGGACACCTGTCTCCTGGCGGGGGTTTTCAGGGAGGCACCATTATCGCCACAGGATTTTTATTGATGCTGCTGGCATACGACAATTTCTCGGTCAGCCATAAAGTGCTTTCATATATCGAATCCTTTGCCGGGATATTTTTCGTGCTCTTTGGTCTAAGCGGAATGTTCATGGGAAAAACTTTTCTCGAGAACTTCATGCCTGTCGGAAACCTAAACGACCTGTTCAGCGGTGGTATTATCCCTATAATCTACATCCTGGTCGGCTTTAAGGTAGCCGCAGAACTTACAGGTCTGATTTATACTGTTTTAAACGAAAAAGAATAGTAAGATGAATAACGAATTATACGAAATATTGCGCTACGGGATTTTAGGTGGATCTATATTACTAATACTGATCGGCCTGTATGCAGCGCTTACCAAGCGATCGCTAATAAAAATCATTATCGGCCTTTCCATTGTTGACGGCGGCATTCACCTTTTGCTTATCGGTATTGGCTATGTTAAAAATGGAACCGCCCCAATCTTTTCGCCTGGTTTTGAAAATTCTACTGCCAATATGGTAGACCCTGTGCCTCAGGCACTGGTTCTTACAGCCATCGTGATTGGTTTTGCGGTAACCGCAGTGGCTTTATCATTGGTGATTAGATTATATAGACATCACAATACCTTGGAAATTGACGAAATAAAGAATTTAAAATGGTAGGAAGTCCGGTATTATTAATAGCAATTCCTTTATTGGCGGCATTTTTAATCCCGCTTATCGGAATGATTTGGAAAGAATCGGTGAGGTTGATCCCTGGCCTGGTGCTGGCGTTTATGTTGGTATCTTCTGCCAGCATGTTGTTATATGTTACTAACAACAGCACAATTATAGAAACTATTGCCGGATGGCAGGCCCCTTGGGGCATAAATTTGGTCTTTAGCCCTCTAACGGGGTTTTTGGCCACCCTGATGATTTTTCTGGGATTTATCGTTTGGCTGTTTAGTTATAGGTTTAAACGCAACGTTGATTTCGAACCCGCTAAAAAATATTTCATCTTCTTGATGATGTTGGTTGCGGGAGCAGTAGGTATCGTAATAACCGGTGACATATTCAACCAGTTTGTATTTATCGAGATCACGAGCATCTCTGCTTATGCCTTAACGGCTTTTTATACAGGCCGGAATTCCGCCGAAGCATCATTTAAGTATTTGCTTATGGGGTCCTTGTCCTCATCGGCACTGCTTATAGCCATAGCAATTATTTATTCGCAGCTGGGTACTTTGAATATGGCTGATATAGCCGATAAAATGTATTTGATGCCAACAGGATATAAAATAACTGCGCTGATTTTCTTCTTTATGGGAATTGGTATAGAAGCGGAGATATTCCCCTTGAACGGATGGGCTCCAGATGCTTACACCGAAGCCCCAGGTCCTATTGGGGCCGCTTTTGCGGGCATAGTTGTAAAAGCAGGTGTTTATGCCATGATCCGACTGGTGTTTACTTTATTCGATATCCCAAACAGCATGCAGTTCCTGGTCGTAATAGGTCTTGTTACATTAATTGTTGCCGAAACTTCGGCAATAAAACAGGATAAACTCAAGAGGATGCTTGCCTATTCGAGTATCGGCCAAATGGGACTTGTATTCGTTGCCTTTGGAATCGGAACTGCTGAAGGGGTTTTTGCTGCTTTGTTCCTGATGTTGAACCATGCAATAATAAAACCTTTGCTTTTCTTGAGCGGAAGTTATCTCGTATTCAATTCCAAGGAGAAAAAAATAAGCGAAGTCAACGGCCTAGGCAAACATATGCCAATAACGTCCTTGCTTTTTGCTTTAGGTGCTTTTGCCATAGTGGGCTTACCGCCATTCTCAGGCTTCTGGAGCAAGCTTTCGGTACTTACCGCCGCCGCAAACGAAGGGATGATTTTAATTATAGCCTTGGTGCTGATTGTCAGCGTTGTTGAGATAGTTTACTACTTCAGGGTAGTGAACAGGATTTATTTTTTCGAGAAAAGCGATAATGTAGTAGTTCAAAAACCAAGAATAAATGCAATGATAGCGATGTTGATTCTGGGCTCTATCATACTCGTCATTGGCTTTGATCCCGATATCGTTAGCATTTATCTCCATAAGGCTTCCCACGATTTGATGAATACCCGGGAATATATCGACAATGTTTTATCCATAGGACAATCATTAACCAAATAAGCTTTAAGAAATGGAAATGATTTATTTGATATTAGTTTTATTTTTAGGGGGGGCGGTTCTAACATGGCTGCTCGGAAAAATAAGCCCTATTATTAGGGATATTCTTTTTATATCCTCCGTTATTATACCCACAGTTTTGTTCTTTATGAATGTTGAAGTGGGTCACGATGTAAGTTTTCAAGTTCTTGGATATAAATTATCCTGGGGGATATCTTATCTAGCATACTTGTTCTCGTATATAGTCCTGGGTCTTGGATCCCTTGCCTCTGTTTATGCCGTAGCAGCGATGAAAGGGAAGAAAAACCTGGGTTTTTTCTATTCAAATTTTATTTTAAGTATCATGTCGATGATGGGCATCCTCCTTTCGCGCGACCTGATTTCGTTCTTTATTTTTTGGGAAATAATGACCTGGTCGTCATATCTGATGGTTGTATTCCGGGGGAAAGATGTTCAGAAAGTGGGGATTAAGTATTTTGTGTTTAGTGCAATAGGTGCTTATGCAATGCTTATGGCAATAGTAATTGTCAACTCCCTTACCAATAGCCTGCTTATCAGCGATCTGGTTTCGTCATTCGGTAGTTTCTCCCTTTCGATGAAATGGTTGATCCCGCTTCTGTTACTTATCGGTTTTGCCGTAAAAAGCGCCATGATGCCACTGCATGTATGGGCTCCGGGTGCTTATAGCAACTCGCCTATGGCCTTTACAAGCATGTTTTCCGGAGCACTCTCCAAAATGGGTGTTTACGGAATGATTATAGTTATGGTAAGCTTGGTTTCTTATATTCCGAACGGCTTTTGGTTAAAGGAAACAATTGCATGGCTGGGCGGAATAACAGCTGTTGGCGGAACATTATGGGCAGTTGCACAGGATGACGCTAAAAAATTACTCGCTTATTCATCGGTTGCACAACTTGGTTATATAATTGTCGGTATCGGTATCGGAACTCCCTTAGCAATGCTTTCAGCCTTATTTATGGCTGTTATGCACGCTATTTTTAAAGGCAATTTATTTCTTGTTGTTGGAGCCATCGAACGCCAGACAGGCACTTCCAACCTAACAGAGGTAAGTGGTCTGATAAGGAAAATGCCATGGACCTTCATTTCGGCATTATTTTCGATTATTGCCCTTGCAGGCATCCCGCCACTAGGTGGTTTTGTCGGTAAATGGATGCTTTACGAATCTTTGATCGGCAGTAACCATTATCTATTGGTGATAGTAGTGTTCTTTTCAAGTACAGCTGCCTTTTTATACTCCTATAAATTCTTATTCGGTTTCTTCCTCGGACAGGAAGAAAAGGAATGGTCGCATATAAAAGAAGCACCTGCCATGATGGTGGTTCCAATGATGATACTTGCTGTAGCGACTTTTGTGCTGGGCACTTTTCCGGGTTTGGTGTTAAATCCTATCGACAATGGTTTGCAGGAACTTGGTTTTGCTTCTACGCAAGGAAGGTATTGGGAAATGTCGGCATTGTTCAACGAATGGGGTAATCAAGTAATGCTTCAGCCTTTGGTTTATGCAATTATTGCCGTATTCCTTTTCTTTGCCGCATTCCTGACTATCAAAGGTTTTAAGCATACGAGATATGTTACTACCAAAGATATAAGTTCCTCTGGGGAAGTACCCAAGGAACATGAAAACCTGACTTTCAGCCAAAATTTCTTCCAACCCTTCTTAAGGGCCGTTGAACCGTTTATGAAACGTCGAATCGATACTTATTACTCAGGTATCGGAAACGGCCTGGAAGCCATATTCGATTTTACGCGCAGGATTTATACCGGTAACGGACAAACATATGCTCTTTATGCGGTAATATTCATTGTTGTCCTGCTGATGTTCAAAAATGCATTGTTCGGATTATAAAACTAATAACAAATGGAATTAATATTAAATATATTAGGTGCAATTGCAACCATAGTTTTAGCCTTTACAGTTGGCATGTCGTATGGTGGTATTGTTAGGAAAATAACCGCCAGGGTCCATAACAGGATGGGGCCTCCATGGTATCAGAACTTTATTGACGCCTTTAAGCTTGCAGGCAAGACGACAGCCATCAATCATGGTATAATGCAGCATTTCGGACCAGCCTTCATAATGGTTAGTTCGATAGTATCGTTGATGATCGTTCCCGTTTTAAACGGAGGGGGATGGTTCGAGAATTTAAACTTTGGAGGCGATCTAATATTCCTGCTCTACATTATGGTATTCGGACCTTTGGGAATGGCATTGGGAGCCGGTCAAACCGGAAACCCCAACTCCGCAATTGGAATTACGCGCGGACTCTCGCAAATGGTCGGTTTTGAAATCCCATGGGTGATGGCCTTGGTAGCCCTAATGGTTCAGTTCGACACAACATCCATAGTCGATATCATGCGTATCCAAAATGAAAGCGGTACCTGGATGATGTTTTCGTCTCCTTTTGCATTTATTGCAGCCGTGATGGCGATGCTGGGGATGTTTAGGTATTCTCCCTTCGACATTGTTGGCGCACCAACGGAATTGGCTTCCGGGCCAGTATCGGAAAACGGAGGAAAATATTTGTTGACGATGATGTCGTCAGGATCAATATTTGCCTTTGTGAAGCTTACGCTTTATGTTGACCTTTTTATGGGAGGGGCCGATAATCTGATCATTCTGGTTTTAAAGACTTTCGCCCTTTATATGATTCCGGTACTATACGGGATTGTTAGTCCCCGCTACCGTACCGAACAATCAATCAGGTTCTTCTGGGGATGGCCGACTTTCTTCGGACTGCTCGCAATTCTTTATGCCGTGTTTGTTTAATGTTTTAAACATTAAGAAAAAAGAAAAAAATGATAAACGATAAAAATTCACAAAAAATAGTCGATATCCTGCAAAACTGGGCGAGAAAACATTCGCTTTTTGTTTTGGCATACGGAACAGGTTGCGGAGCAATTGAAATTCCTCCGACCATGACTTCCAGATACGATGCAGAGAGATTTGGGATAAGAGGCGCTGCAACCCCGCGTCAGGCCGATGTACTGCTGATTACAGGTTATCTTACAACAAAAACCCTTAAAAGGGTGATTCGTGTTTACGAGCAAATGCAAGATCCTAAGTATGTTATAGGCTTTGGTTCATGTACTATCAATGGTGGAATGTATTACGATTCCTACAATACTATCAAGGTTCTTGACAAATACCTTCCGGTGGATGTTTATATAAATGGTTGTATGCCTCGTCCGGAATCCGTTATCTCCGGTATTGTCAAACTCCAGTCGCTCATTGCCGAAGGCAAAGCAAACGGAGCCGCAAAATACAAGGAAAACCTCGATTGGTACAGGGCAAACCAGAAAAAAATCATCCCAAACTGGGTTATGCCTGAATACAATTGGTAATCACTGCTAAAAGGAAAAAAATGGAAAAGATAAAATCTAATTTAATTGAAGCCATCAAAGGTACTTATCCCGATGCCCGCGAACAGGATCATGAGGGCAACCGCCTTGATTTTTATGTAAAAAAACAATGTGTCCCCTCTATATTGAACTATATCAAGGGTGAAGGTTATATCCACCTCAGCCACATTGCTTTCGTCGATTGGATTGAAGAAGGTGAGTTTGAACTTATTTATATTGTCTGGTCTCCAAAGGATAAAATCAAAATATTTATTCGTGCACGCGTTGACAGGGAAAACCCCCTGATGCCAAATATCGAAAGTATCTGGCGACAGGCCAATACATATCAAAGAGAGGCCCGTGAAATGTACGGTATTCAGTTTGAAGGTTTTGAGGCTCCTAATGAATTTGTTTTGGAAGACTGGAACGAAATACCTCCTATGCGCCGCGATTTCGATACACAGGCTTATGCCGAAGAAACATTTTTCCACCGTCCGGGCCGTGAAGATGCAATGGATGTAAGGGAAGCTATTATTGAACGCTCACGCGAAGAAATACCCGACTTCGCAAAAAAATATTCAAGATAATGAGAGAAAAAGCAACAACATTATATCTTGGCCCTCAACATCCCGGTATTACCGGAAATATGATGGTTCGATTGAAAGTGGAAGGCGATACTATCGTAAAAGCCACAACAGAAGTTGGATATTTGCACAGGGCTTTTGAAAAACTTCAGGAAAAACGCAATTGGCTTCAAAGTTTTACTTTGATGTGCCGTTTTTGTGTTCCCGAAACCGATCCCATGGAAGAATCTTATGCCCGTGCTGTTGAGGCCATAGAAGGTCGCGAAGTACCTGAAAGGGCAAAATACATAAGGGTAATGGTTCTGGAACTGGCCCGCCTGGCCTCTTTCATGCTTTGGTATGGCGGTCAGAACGGATCTTTGGGACTTTATACCATGGGGCAATGGAGTGTTGGCGACCGCAACTATATCCTCGACCTTTTTGAGGAACTCACAGGAGGCCGCATTTATCATATGTATATCTGGCCCGGTGGCGTTCGCCGCGATTTGCCGAAGGGATTTGAACAAAAGGTTCTTAAGACTATGGATTATCTCGAAAAACGCCTCGACAATTTCGATGATCTTATGTTCAATAATGCGATATTTAAAAAACGTACACAAGGAGTCGGGATTGTTGACAAAGAAACTGCAATTGAACATGGTGTTGTTGGTGCAGTACTCCGTGGCTGCGGTATTAAAAGCGATATCCGTATCGACGATCCCTATGAAGTTTATGATAAACTGGATTTTGAGGTGCCAACTGCTGAAGGTGGAGACATCTGGGCAAGGGCCTTGGTTCGCCGTCAGGAAGCAAGACAATCCATACGAATTGTACGTCAGGTAATTGCCGATATGCCCGGCGGTCCTGTTTATAATAAAATACCCAATCCTCAAAAATGGACTGTCCCCAAAGGTGATGCCTATGTGAGAACTGAATCCGTGAGAGGTGAGATTGGTCTTTACGTTGCCAGCGACGGGGGCAATAAACCGCGCAGGGTACATTTGCGCGGAGCAGCCTATGTTCATGGTATCACTCTTCTCGAAGATGTGCTGAAAGGTGCTAATATCGCTGATGTTTCGGCAATTATGAACAGTTTGGGGACTTGTCCCCCGGAAATTGAACGTTAAGAATAAAAAATAGAAAAATGAGTTTTTTCGATTTAAATGATACATTAAAGCCTTTAACCGCACTAAAACAGTTCGGCAAAAAGCCTCATACGATAAATTATCCAAAAAAATCACTCTGGAAGCAGCCGACCGCTATCGTGGTCTTCATTACAATAATCTCGATGAATGCATTGGTTGCGGAAACTGTTCAACTATTTGCCAGAATGCAGCTATCGACATGATTCATATCGAGGGCCATGAAGGCGGAAAAGGTGACTCAGGCCTGCGCCCGAGGGTCGATAACGGACGTTGCTGCTGGTGTGCTCTTTGTGTTGAGGTTTGTCCCACAGGAAGCCTTAGCCTAACAAAAGAATATAATTTCGTCAGTGATGATCCCAACGACTTTTTGTGGATACCGGGAGTCGATAATCCCGAAGGCAAGGATAAACTTTCCTTTACAAGTGGAACGGATACCTCCCTAAATGATTTCAAACGTATTCCCATGCCGGAAATGGAAGGTATGGAACGAGTGAAATCCTTTGCCGAGGTTGTGTTGGGTTATAACGAAGAAATGGCCCGTGAGGAAGCTTCCCGCTGTATCAGCTGCGGACTTTGTACCGAGGTTTGCCCCGAGCATATGCACATACCCGAATATATTAACGCAATTGCCACGGGAAACGATGCAGATGCACTTCGTATCATATACGACAACAACCCCTTGCCTGAAATGTGCGGAAAGGTTTGTACGCGCAGGTGCGAGGATGTTTGTGCCATAGCAACACGTGGCGATTCAGTTGCCATACGTTGGCTGAAACGCTATGCGACCGAAACTGCAGCCACATCCGATTTGGTTTACGATATCGTAAACCCTGAAATCCGTCCTGCCAACGGCAAGACCGTGGGTATTATAGGAGCAGGCCCTTCAGGACTTACTGCTGCCTATTATCTGGCTCTCCGCGGTTACGACGTAAATATTTACGAAGCCAATGCAAAGGCAGGTGGAATGACCATGTACGGTATCCCAAAATATCGCTTCCCTCTTGACAGCCTTGATAAACAAATCGAATATATCGAGAAAATAGGTGTCAAGATCAACTATAACACAAAAGTCGGGAAAGATATTTCGTTCGATAAGATTTATAAAGAAAATGACGCCGTGTTTATGGGAGTTGGTTTCCCGAAAGCATGGACATTGGGTATAGATGGCGAAGACGCCCAAGGCTCGATGCAGGCCGTCAACTACCTGCACATGATAAACGCAGGCGAAGAAGTTGAAATTGGAGACAAGGTAGCCGTAATAGGTGGTGGCAACGTTGCAATTGATGCCGCCCGCGTAAGTGCCCGCATGGGTGCGGATGTTACTATTCTGTATCGACGTCGCGTGGAGGATATGCCGGCCGACTGGGAAGAAATAGAAGGTGCCGAAGATGAAGGTATCAATATCGTTCCCCAGGCTATTCCTATTAAGGTCCATAAGGACAAGAACGGAAAAGTGGAATCGGTGGAATATCTGATGGCTGAGATGGTAGCCGACGATAAAGGCGGACGACCAAAACCTGTGGCTATTGAAGGAAGCAATAAAATCCTTAAAGTAACCGCTGTAATGGGAGCCATCGGTCAGCAAGGCGACTATAGTTTCCTTGAAGATTATTCCGAAAAAATCAAAGAAGAACGCGGACGTTTCGTTGTTAACGATATGCAACAAACTACCGATCCCAAAGTCTTTGCCGGTGGCGATGCAGTAAACCGTACCGCCGATGCCATATCGGCAATTGCCGATGGCTTCAGGGCAGTAAAAGGAATAGAGGAATTCTTATTAGGAGTAAAGTAATTTCATGTTTAGTATGCAAAAAAGGCTGTCCTTTTGAGACAGCCTTTTTTTTATTTTTCAAAAGGGGGTATCTTTAAGCAAGATTCCCCAAGGGTATTAATTCCTTAAACGACAGGCTGTTGTTGACCAAGGAAGATTAATCATCAACACAAATCTTTAATGCTGACCGCCAACAAAAACTAAAAATCAAAAATGCGGTTTTCGTTTTTCCAAAAAGGCCGCCATGCCCTCTTGTCCTTCCTCGGAAGCACGAAGTTTTGCTATCAGCCTGCTCGTAAGTTCCACGCTTTCGTCGATATCCTTTCCAAGAATATTTTTTATTAACGCCTTGGTTTGTTTGACCGCGTCAGGAGCACTGCTTTCAAACTCGTCTAATATCCTGCTCAAAGGATTTTCGGTAAGGCCGTTTTCATAAACATGATTTACCAGGTTCCACCTTTTTGCCTCATCTGCCTTGAAACGCTTTCCTGTCATCATTAATTCCTTTGCGCCAAACTCACCGATGCGTTTAATCACAAAAGGTGCTATGGTTGCTGCTGCTATACCCAGTTTTACTTCGCTAAAAGCGAAGGTAGTGTTCTTTTCCGCTATGGCAATATCGCAAGCGGCAATAAGGCCGTTGGCCCCTCCGAATGCAGCCCCGTGTATCAATGCAATGGTCGGGACCGGACAATCGTAAATAGCCGTGAAAAGTCCGGCAAGTTTTTTCCCGTCGGCTACATTTTCTTCAAAACCGAAACCGGCTATGCTCTTCATATAGTTGAGGTCGGCGCCCGCAGAAAACGATTTCCCGTTACCCGTCAATACAACAGCCCTAATGGATTTATCTTCCTTAAACGAGCTAAAAACCTCGCTTAGCTCTGCAATCATCTCCGCATTCATAGCATTATGTACTTCCGGCCGGTTGAGGTTAAGCCAAACAACTTTATTGTTGGTGTTTATGCTTATGGTATTGAATTTTCTATCTTTCATCTTCTATAATTCTAAAATTGTATAATTATTCGTCTTCGACAAACTATTTCGAGCCAATTTAGTAAAAAATATGTAGGTATTGCAGTATTACCCTAGACATGGCAACTTTGATGTATATATTTTTATATTGTTTTCAATCCCAATTCTTTTAAAAATTTATTGTGTTTTGAGGTGTTATCCTTTATTCGTTTTTCAATTTCTCCCAAATCAGCATTAACTTTATTCAAGTCAATTTTAACCTCTTCTTCCGCCGTACTCACATATCTCGAAATGTTCAGGTTATAGTCGTTCTTTTCAATCTCGGCCATTGAAACTCTACGAGCATAACGTTCTATCTTTTCTGGTCTGTATTTATACGCTTCTACAATTTTTTGAATATCGTTGGGTTCTCCATCTTTACCTTCTCTGAGGATATTCTGCCTTTTGCCTTTTTCAAAATGTTCACTAGCATTAATGAACAATACATCATCATCCTTCTTGCATTTCTTCAGCACAAGAATACATACCGGAATACCTGTAGAATAGAACAAATTAGAAGGTAAACCAATTACGGTGTCAATATTATTATCTTTTAAAAGTTTGGTGCGAATCCTTGCTTCTGCCCCACCTCGGAATAAAACTCCATGAGGTAATATTATTGCCATAGTTCCTTCTGTTCCCAAATAATGAAAACCGTGCAGTAAAAAAGCAAAATCGGCTGCTGATTTTGGAGCAAGACCATAACTTTTGAAACGGAAATCCTCTGATAAAGTATCATTTGGCTCCCAACGTAAACTAAAAGGCGGATTAGCTACAACGGCATCAAATTCCATTTTTTTTGCCGGATTCATTTCGTTGAGCATCTCCCATTGGTTTAATAATGTATCACCGTGGAAAATCTCGAACTCGGTATCTTTCATGCCGTGCAAGAGCATGTTCATTCTTGCCAGGTTGTAGGTGGTAATATTGTTCTCTTGTCCGTAGATTTTGCCCACTGTACCACCATTGTCCTTGATACGCTTTCTTACGTTTAACAACAAAGAACCCGAACCACAGGCAAAATCCATCACCTTATTCAATTTGTTTTTCTTTCCAGTACTTGGGTCTTGACTGTCAAGTGTAACAATTTCTGAAAGGATAGTAGAAATTTGCTGAGGTGTATAAAACTCCCCGGCTTTTTTACCCGAACCTGCGGCAAACTGACCTATCAAATATTCATAGGCATCCCCAAGCGTATCGGTATCCGTAGAAAAATCAGCAATGCCTTCAGCAATTTTCTGAATGATGGTGCAGAGTTTTTTGTTACGCTCAGTAGGTGTTTTTCCAAGTTTTTCGGAGTTTAGGTTGATTTCCGAAAATAAGCCCTGGAAAGAATTGTCAAACGATTCGTTTTCGATATATTCAAAACCTTTTTCCAAAGTTTGAAGCAATTCATCATTCTGTGTTCGTGCCAATTCGGTAATATTGTTCCAAAGATGTTTGGGCTTAATCACATAATGCACTTTTCTTCGCATTTGCTTTTCAAACTCGGCTACGTCCGCTTCATTTTCGGCATACCAAACTGCCAACGGAGTACGATTGTCGTCTTCGCTCAACCGCGGGTAATCTCTCCCCAATTCCTTTTTGGCAGATTCTTCATAATTGGCAGATAAATATCTGAGGAAAAGGAACGAAAGCATATAATCGCGGAAATCATCCGCATTCATTGCACCACGTAATTGGTCTGCTATATTCCAGAGGGTTTTTCCGAGTTGTTGTTGTTCTTTTTGCGTCATAGTTTTTTCAATTTATCATTATTCCAATTTAATGGATTGTTTAGAATATATTCGGATATTCTGTTGTATGATTTTCCATTACGAACAACATTGTCGTAATACCGAGGTTGCCATTGAAAATCGGGGTTGATTTTACGGGCATTTTTGGTAACACCGATTTTATATCCGCGCATTATGGATGCCAAATTTTTTGATTGAGGGCCAAACCGATTTTTGTATGGTGGTTGTAGAGGCGCAAAATTTTGCGCCTCTACGTTACCACCATTGTTTATTTTGGAAATTTCAATAATACCGTGAACATGATTGGGCATGATGATGTGGTTATGCAATACCACAAATGGGAAATGTTGTGGTATTTCCAACCAATATTTTTCTGCCATTTCCCCCAATTCAGACCGAATCATGGTTCCGTTGGATACATTCCCAAAAAAACAGGTCCTGTTTTTGCAACAAATGGCAACAAAATACAATGCGTTAGAACCGTAATCCCAATTTGGTAAACGGGCTGATGCTATACGGTATTTATTTTTATATTTTTTGTTCATGTTGTTGAGGCTGGGTGGCAATGTTTTGAGGTGCAGTGTTTTTAGGCGTAATATCTTGAGACGCAATATCTTGAGACGCAATGTTTTGCGTCTTTACCGGAAACAAGCCCTGCATTAAACCTTTTTTATGTTGCTGCAATTGCTCTATTTTCTCCGCCTGTGCTGTAATTAACTCATCTAAAACTGAAAGACATGAAACGATTTTTTGTTGCTCTTTCAGTTTTGGAATAAATAAACTTAATTTTCTAATCTGTGAAACAGATACGACATTCTTTATGGCTCCCCCAGCAGATTGAGATAAAAGTTTATTTTGATTATTATCCGTTTCTAAAGACATTTTTACAAATAAATTATCGTAACCTTTCTTAACTGTTAATTTTAATAGAGCTTGATTAATTACACCAACTTCGAAATCCTGGGGAATTATGGCAAATTTCCCCATTGTACCAGAACAACTCATAATTAAGTCTCCCGGCTTAATCGAGAACCTTATTAATTCAGAAAATTTCTCATCATTTATATAATATCGAAAGAAATCAAAATCACCATAAATTGCATGTGATTGTTCGTATACTACATAACCTTTCTTAACAAATATTTCCTTCTTTAAAGCACCTCCAAATGGACCTCTAACCAAATTGCAAGTATCCTCAAGTGATCTTTCCACCCACTCCCCATCATCCTCAAACTCCTGAAAGCGATATTTAGGCACTTTCTCCCCTTCCTTCGGAAAGAGGTTTTGCATCAGCCCTTTTTTGTGAGCTTTAAGGGTATCTAGTTTGTCTTTGTGGGCTGTTATCAACTCATCTAAAGATGAAAGGCAGGAGGCGATTTTTTGTTGTTCTTTGGGTTTCGGAATTTCAACTTTAATTTTTGATAAATCACTAGAATTGATTGCTGGATAATTCGAACCTGTACACTTTGCTAAAACCCTGCCTACGAAATTATTGGAATGAACATACTGAAATAAGTACATGTTAGATTGAAAAGCTCTTAGTTGGGCATAACCAGTAGATGCTACGTAATCAAGATTGTCATCAGGATTAAAGAAGTAATTATTTTTCTGATATGGTCGAA